>WGCB01000169.1 GCA_015494005.1 Caldilineaceae bacterium | reverse complement strand
GGGTAGGGCGCGGACAGCCCCATGGCGTGGAGCCAGGCAGGCCAGGCCTGGGCGGCTTCCAGGGGCGTCAGGGGGTGCGCGCCCAGCTTGGCCAGGCGCAGCCCGGCGCCGATCAGGAAGGACAGGCCGTAGAGCAGCCGCTCCGGGGTGAGCCAGGAGAGGAGCAGGGCCGGCAGGGGCCTATGGGGCATGGATGCGGTGCGGCTGGCCATGGGCAGATTCTCAGGGTGACGGTCTCAAAGGGACAGACAGGGTGACAGACAGGACACGGATGGCACGGATTTTATGGGACGCCTGGCTTTTGGGCCAGGGACGGGACGCTCACGGGACCCCGGCGCTGATAGATGCGCACGCCCCCCTGCTCGAAGGCCAGGGTCATCACCTGGGCCAGGCGGGCCTCGGCCTGGGGCGTGAGCTCGTAGTCCGCTCGCTCGGCCGGGCCCACCACCACGAACTCGATGCCCCAGCGCTCCAGGGCGGCGGCGATCTCCACCGGGGAGCCGGTGCGGTAGATGGTCTCCAGGGCCTCGGGCCGCCCCTGGGCCATCTGGCTGTAGGCCTTGCCCCGCCACTGGGACTCGTGCCCATCCCAGCCCAGGAGGGTGGGGCGTCCTGTGGCGGCGGAGAAGCGGCTGCGGTCCGCCCGGTAGCTGGCGCCCTTGCCCTCCAGGACCACCGCGCCCGGGGGCACGTGCTCCCGGATCCAGGCCATGGCGGCCCGCTCGTCGTCCCCCACGTAGGCCAGACCATCCAGGGTGGGGGCCGGGCTGACGAAACCGCCGGTCTTGCTGTAGACACCGGCTACAGGATAGATCAGAGTGGCCAGGCTTAGCAAGAGGGCCGCCCCGCTGACCAGGCTGGCCGGGCGCAGGCGGGTCAACTGGCGCAGGCCCAGGACCAGCGCGTAGCTGCTGCTCAGGGCCAGGAGCAGCCAGCCCTGGTAGTAGAACTTGAAGACGGTGTTCATGCGGGTGCCGAAGAAATCCCGCAGGTAGACGAACTCCGGCGTGTAGACCAGGAGCAACCCCAGCCCGGCCAGGAGCAGGACGAAGGTGGTGTCGTCGGACGGGCGCTCGCCAGTCGCGGGCTCGTCCGTCACCGCCAGGCGCTGCCAGACCAGGGCCCCGGCCAGCCCCACCAGGATCCCCACCAGGAGCAGGGTCCAGGGACGGGCCAGCCAGCGCCCCAGGATGGCCTGGGCGTAGCCGGGCGTCTCGGGCGGCAGGGTCATGCGCTCGATGGCTTCCCGGCCCAGCGCCGTGTTCAGGGCCAGGAAGGCGGTCACCGCCAGGAAGGCCAGGGGCAGCCCCAGGCTCAGGCCCAGGCTCACCGCCAGGCGGGCCGGGGACGGGGCCGCCTCCCGCCAGGCCAGGGCGAAGAGGACGCCGGTCCCCAGGAGGAAGTGGCCGAACATGAGCAGGAACTGGGGCAGGTGGGTGGGATTGAACAGGTTGGGCAGGAAACCTTGGGCCTGGCTCTGGGCGGTGAGGAAATAGGGAAAGTAGACGGCCACCGTGGCCGCCAGGACCAGGAGCGCCACGCCCCCAGCCCAGGCCAGGAGGGGACGTCCCAGGCCGGTATGCCGAGCGCCCACCACCAGGAGCACCAGGGCCAGGAGCAGCCAGTAGGGCGGGAAATCCCAGGTGTTCACGGTGACCAGCCCTCCCAGGGCCAGGAGCAGGACCGCCGTGCCCAGGATCCCCCCAGGGAGCCGCGTGGCCAGCCCCTGCAGGGGGGCGATCCAGGCCCAGCGGGGCGAGGCGGTGGCCCCTTTCCCCCCAGAGACGGCCGGGCTGCGCAGGCCCCGGAAGAGGTTCAGAAGCAGGGCCAAGACCAGGAGCACGAAGGGCATGGCCAGGACGTGGGGATGGTTGTCCCCCAGGAGGTAGCTGAAGAAGGGGAACTCGTCGATGACCTCCATGTGGTTGCCCAGGAGGTCTGTGTCCCGCAGGACCCGGCTGCTGCGCCACCACCACCAGCCCCGGTCGATGAACCACTCACCGGTGACTGGGGCCTGCTCCGGGAAGCCCCGCACGTCCACCAGACGGGCCAGGCCGCTGACGTCCACGCCCTGGGCATGGAGCCACTCCAGGATGCCCTGGAGGTTGCCCATGAGCCCCACCGCCAGGGCCGAGAGGAGCCCTCCCGTGTAGGCGGAGCGGGGCGGGTTGGCCTGGGCTGCCTTCGGTTCCTTCCCTGGATCCCCGGCCAGGAGGTTGAAGCCCAGGCCGAAGCTGGTGGTCAGGAGCAGGCCGAACCAGCAGGCCTGTCCCAGGTTGTAGGCCACCTGGGGCAGCTGACCGGCCAGGCGGGCCAGGGTGACCAGAAGCCAGTAGCCCAGGTAGTAGTAGCTTATCGCGTAGCCGGCCAGCCAGGCGTCCTGGGGCGGGTAGGTGGGGCTGGTCCAGATGCTGCTCATGAACATGAGGTCCATGGGCTGCTCGGTGTGGTTGATGGCCGGATCGTAGGCCCGGACCAGGGTCCAGCCCAGGAAGGCCAGGAGGAAGAGGGCCTCCACGGCCAGGAGGGTGCGCCAGCCGCCGCGGACGGGCAGACGGCGCTCCTGGAAAGCGGTGCGGACCGTCCGCCAGCCCAGGCCCCAGCTCACCCCCGCCAGGAGGAGCAGGGCCAGCCAGGCTCCGCCGGCGCTGTTGCGCAGCAGGCCGTAGCTGGTCCCCCACCAGAGGAGGAATCCCAGGAGGAGGATGCCCAGGGGCTTGCTGAAGGCGGCGCCCCGGTCCGGCAGGTGGGTGAAGATGCGCCAGGCCAGGGGCAGGGCCGCCAGGCCAACCAGTTGGATCACAACGTACCAGGCCAGGAAGGGCTGTAGGATTGGGAGCATGGAGTTGGATCTGAGACACAGGCCGGCCCGGGGTGCGGATCCGCGCCGGTGGGATGGAAAAAGGCAGGCCGGTTGCTGGCAGGCCCTGTCTTCAGGCCATTATGCACGGCCAACCTTGCAATCGAGATTGCGAACCGGGATTGCGACTGTCGAACAGGCTCCAGGATAGCAGATCCAGGAAATCCTGCAACTTTTCCGGGCCGGTCAGCCCAGGGGATGGGACAGGCGCTCCCGTTCGGCCAGGGCGGTTCGGGCCAGGGCGATGGCTCGCCGATGGTCCGAGCGCAGCTGGGGCAGGATGACCTGGTCGTCCAGGGAGAAGAAGCCGGCGTCCAGGATCTCGTTGGTGTCCAGGCGTTCCTCCCCGCCGACCACGTGGGCCAGGAGGAAGAACCCCAAGGCCAGGGGATGGTGCTCCTCTCC
>WGCB01000168.1 GCA_015494005.1 Caldilineaceae bacterium | reverse complement strand
TCGGCACCTGGGCCGCGGGCCAGGTGAACCCCACGGTCCTCAAGGTGATCCTGGGGGTGGGCCTCTTCGCGGTGGCGGCCAGCTTCCTGCGCACGCCGGACGAGGAGGACATCGTGCTGTTGGACCGGGCCATCCAGGAGAAATACGGCGGCCCCCAGGCGGAATCGCTCCTGAGGGCCGCGGACGGCGAGGAATTTCGCTACACGGTCTGCAACCGCCGGGAAGGGCGGCTCATCGCCGGGGTGGGCGCCCTCTTCGTGGGGCTCATCTCCACCGGCCTGGGGGAACTGAACGGCTACTTCCTGCTCCAGCGCTGCCGGGTCCCCAGCCCGGTGGCCGTGGCGACGGGGGTCTTCGTGGTGGCTGTCACCGCGCTGGTGGCGGCCAGCGGACACCTCTTCCAGTTCGCTCGCCTGGGCGGGGAGACCATGGACACGGTCCTGCGCCTCACCCTCTTCACCGTGCCCGGGGTGATCCTGGGCGGCCAGGCCGGGTCCTGGGTGGCGCGACGGGTGCCCCAGCACAGGCTGGAGCGGGCCCTGGGCGTCCTCTTCATCCTGGTGGCCGGGTTGACCCTGGGCGAGGTGATCTTCTAGCCCCCTCCGCCCTCCCCGGTCTCGAGGCTGGCCAGCCACTGGCCCAACAGGTCGTCCAGGGTGGGCTCGCCGATCTCCTGCAGCTCGTAGCGGACCCGGAGCGCGGGCTTGTCGAGCTCCATGAGCCGGCGCAGGTCGATGGGCGTGGCCACGATGACCAGGTCCGCGGGGGCCTGGCGGATGGTCTCGGCCAGCTCGGCTATCTGCTGCGGGCCGTAGCCCATGGCCGGCAGCACGGCCCCGGTCTGGGGCCACTTGGCGAAGGTCTCTCGGATGGAGCCCACCGCGTAGGGCCGGGGATCCAGGATCTCCGCCGCGCCGTAGCGCCGGGCCGCCAGCCAGCCCGCGCCGAAGGCCATCTCCCCGTGGGTCAGGGTGGGGCCGTCCTCCACCACCAGCACCCGCTTGCCCTGGATGGCCTGGCCGTCCTCTAGGAAGAAGGGACTGGCCGCCTCCACCACCCGAGCCTGGGGGTTCATCTCCCGGCAGAGGCTCCGGGCCCGCTCCACCTCCTGGAAGCTGGCTGTGTCCACCTTGTTGATGACGAAGAGGTCCGCCAGGCGCATGTTGGCCGGGCTGGGGAAGTAGGTGGCCGCGTGCTCCGCGCGCAGGGGATCCACCACGACGATGTGCAGGTCCGGCCGGTAGAAGGGCAGGTCGTTGTTGCCCCCGTCCCAGATGAGGATCTCCGCCTCCTGCTCGGCCTGGCGCAGGATGGCCTCGTAGTCCACCCCCGCGTAGATCACATGGCCGTGGCGGATGTAGGGCTCGTACTCCTCCCGCTCCTCGATGGTGACCTGGTAGCGGTCCAGGTCCTCCCAGGAGGCGAAGCGCTGCACGGCCTGGGCCCGCAGGTCCCCGTAGGGCATGGGATGGCGCACGGCCACCACCCGCTTGCCCCGTTCCCGCAGGATCTGGACCACCCGGCGACTGGTCTGGCTCTTGCCCGCGCCGGTGCGCATGGCGCAGACGGCCACCACCGGCACCCGGGCCTGGAGCATGGTGTGTTTGGGCCCCAGGAGCAGGAAATCCGCGCCGGCGGCCATGGCCCGGCCGGCCAGGGCCATCACGTGCTGGTGGCTCACGTCCGAGTAGCTGAAGACGGCCACGTCCACCTGCTGCTCTCGGATGATCCGCTCCAGCTCGGCCTCGGGCTCGATGGGGATGCCGTCCGGGTAGCCGGGCCCGGCCAGCTCCGGCGGGTAGCGGCGGCCTTCGATGTTGGGGATCTGGGCGGCGGTGAGGGCCACCACCTGGGTCTCGGGATGGCCCCGGAAATGCACGTTGAAGTTGTGGAAATCACGGCCAGCCGCACCGAGGATCACCACACGTTGTGTCGTCGCACGGGTCATAGCACGCCTCCTTTGCCGCGCTTGAAAAGTGGAACACATCGGGGTCGCAACCGCCCAGCCCTTCGATCACAGATCGCCCAGACCCTCCGTCACCCTCTCTCCTCCCGTTCTGCCCGCCGGCGGGCCGCCCGCTCCCGCAGGGCCTTGACCCCGTCCATCATCTCCTGGTGGAAGAAGCCCAGCATCTCCAGGGCCAGGGAGTGGTCGAAGATGGGGCCGGCCTGGAGCATCCACTGGTTCAGGGCCCGCTTGGTGAAGCGCACCGCGTACTGGGGCCCGGTGGCCAGCTGGCGGGCCACCTCCATGGCCTTGGCCTCCAGCTCCTGGTGGGGCACGCAGAGGCTCACCAGGCCCAGGCGCTCCGCCTCCTCCCCGCTGACGAAATCGCTGGTCATCAGGTAGTACTTGGCCTTGGCCATGCCGCAGAGCAGGGGCCAGATGATGGCCGCATGGTCCCCCGCGGCCACGCCCATGCGCACGTGGCCATCCGCCAGCCGGGCCCGGTCCGAGGCGATGCTGATGTCCGCCAGGAGGGCCACCACCAGCCCGGCCCCCACCGCGGCCCCGTTGATGGCCGAGACGATGGGCGTGTCGCACTGGAGCATGTTGTAGACCAGGGCCCGGGCCTCGTCCAGGATGCGCACGATCTCCTCGAAGTCCCGGTAGGCGTCCTCCACCAGCTGCAGGTCCCCGCCCGCGGAGAAGGCCCGTCCCGCGCCGGTGACCACCGCCACCCGCACGCTGGGGTCCCGGTGGATGAGGGGCCAGACCTCCACCAGCTCCGTGTGCAGGCGGGCGTTGGCCGCGTTGAGCACCTCCGGCCGGTTCAGGGTCATCCAGAGGATGCCCGGCTCCCGGCGCTCGAAGAGGATGTGTTGGAAGTCGCTGTACTCCATGGAACCACTCCCTGGATTGCGGAATGTGGAATGTGGAATGCGGAATGTGGCATGTGGATTGCCGTGGGTGCGGGCTGGCCCGGAGCCGGGCTAGGGCTCGGGCTGTTCCACGGCCCTCTCCAGGGGCAGGAGACGGCGGGCCGCCTGGCGCACCTGGCAGTGGGCGAAGGTGTAGCCCTGGCTCGTCTCCCGCAGGAGCCCCCGCTGCAAGCCCTGCTCCAGGGCCGCCAGCCGCTCCTCCTCGCTGAGCTGGGGCGTGTACGCGGCCAGGTGACGGGCGTCGAACACGGGCCCCAGCCGGGCCGCCGCGGCCAGGAGCAGCTGCCCCTGGGGGTCCAGCTGGGCAAAGCAGCCCCGCATCACCTCCCGCACCGACGGAGGCGTGGACGGCAGGTCGCCGGCCCGCTCCCGGGCCTGCATCTCCTCCAGGTAGGCCACGATGAAGTAGGGGAACCCCTCAGTGACCTGGTGCAGGGCCGCCAGCAGGGGCTCGGGCAGGGCCTTCCCCAGGATGGCCCGGGCCAGCTGGGCCGTCTCCTCCCGGGTGAAGGGGCGGAGATGGAGCAGCTCCACCCAGCCCTGGCGTTGCAGGGCGTGGAGCCGACGCCGGCCGCTCTCGTTCACCGAGGCGAACTGGCAGGCGCCCAGGACGAGCAGGGGCAGGGAGCGGCAACGGCTGGCCAGGGAGGCCAGCAGGGTCCAGCTCTCTGGGGAGGCCCGGTGCAGGTCGTAGAGGGCCAGGATCACCGGCCGGGGCGCTCGCCGGGCCAGGATGAGGAGCAGCTGCAGCACCAGCTCCCCGGGCAAGGAGGCGGGCGGCTCCCCTCCCAGGACCGCGGCCCGGATCTGGGCCAGCCGGGGGAACTGGGCCGGGAACCAGGACCAGTCGATAGCCTCCCGCTGGCTGCCCAGGGCCTCCAGGAGCAGCTGGGAGCCGGTGGCTGCCTCGGTGCAGCGGGCCTGGAAGGCCAGGAGATCCCCCTCCCGGCTGGCCAGCCAGCGCTCCACCAGGTGGGTGCGGCCCAGGCCGTTCTGCCCGCAGACCAGCAGGAAGCTCCCTTGGGCATTCCGGGCCTGGGCCAGGGCTCGATCCAGCCGGGTCAACTCCTGCCGCCGGCCCACGAAAGTGGCGGGCAAACCCTCGGCCGCCCTGCCGTCTGCCCCCTTGCGGAGGGACGGCTTAGCCGCGCCGTTGGCCGGGCTCGGGGAAGCCAGCAGGGCCGCGGTCTCCGGCGCTGGCTCTGCCTGGAACTCCCGCTGGAGCCGCTCCCGCCAGGCCTGGAAGTGGTCCTGGGCTTCGGCCTGTCGTCCCTGGGCCAGCAGGGCCCGGATGTGGAGATGATGGGCCCGCTCGCTCAGGGGGCGCAGGGCCAGGAGCTGCTCCGTGAAGGCCAGCAGCCTCGCCCCGTCCCCGGCCTCCTGGGCCCGGCGGATCAGCCGCTCCAGCAGGCCAGCGCACTCCTCCCGCAGCTGGACTCGGATGGGCTCCAGCCAAGCCACGTCCGGGAAGTCCACCAGCAGATGGCCCCGGTAGAGGGCCACGGCCTCCTCCCACCCTGCCGGGGAGCGGGCCAGCTGGCGGAAGGCGTCCACGTCGATCCAAAGGTGCGGGTCCGGCTGGAAGGAGAGGGAGCCGGCCTGCACCTGGAGCAGCTCCTGGGGAAGGCCGGCTCGTTTCAGGAGGCGGCGCAGGCTGTGAAGCTGGTGGCGCAGGCGGCGCAGGGCCTCCGATTCGGACCGGTCGGGCCAGAGCAGGAAGGCCAGGTGACGACGGTCCACGGGCTGGCGGGGGTGCAGGGCCAGGTAGGCCAGGAGCAAGCGCAGGGGCCGGGAGGACGGGGTCACCGGCGTCC
>WGCB01000167.1 GCA_015494005.1 Caldilineaceae bacterium | reverse complement strand
CTCATCCAGGGCGCGGTCATCGTCCTGGCCGTCCTCCTGGACGTGGCCACCCGGCGGCGCACTCCCTGAGCCCTGGTTTTGCACCCCGCATTTTTCCCCTGGATCCAGGCCAGGGGGTATAATGCTCCCCATGAAATCTTCCCTTGCACCCCGTGTTCGATACCGGCCAGGCCGTGGAACCTCCCTGGCCCTGCTCCTGCTGGCCCTGGGCCTCCTGGCTGGGACCGTGGCCGCCTGTGGCCGCTCCCGGGACGAGACCCCAGAGCCCACGCCATCCTTGGCCCAGGAGGCGTCTGCCTCTCCTTCCCCCGCCCCAGGGGACACCCGTCCGCCCCAGGTGATCCTCTCCATCCAGGCGCCGCCGGAGATCCACCCGGGCGACCTGGTCCTCATGCTGGTGGAGGCCAGGGACGACGGCCCGGTGACGGACTACCGCCTGGCCATCGATGGGGTGGACTCGGGCTGGCGCAGCCTGAACCCGGAGACCGAGGAGCACTTCGGCTACGAGTGGACCGCGGGGGAGCCGGGGACCTACCAGGTGGTGGCCCAGGTCCGGGACCAGGCGGGCAACCTGGGGCAGGCCCAGGAGACCCTGGAGGTGAAACCGCGGCCCACGCCCCAGCCAGAGACAGCCCCCACAGCCACGCCCACACCCGAGGGCCAGGCCGGACAGGCCCAGGCCCTGATCCTGCACCGGATGAACGTGCGCAGCGGCCCCGGCGTGGACTACGCCCTGGCCGCGGTGGTCCAGGCCGGGGAGCGCTACCCCATCCTGGGCCGGGACAGCAGCGGAGAGTGGCTTCAGGTCAGCCTGGGGGCAGGGCGGGAGCCGGGCTGGCTCTTCGCGCCGGCGGTCCAGGCGGAGAACGCGGACGACCTGCCTGTGGTGGCGGTCACCACCCCCGCCGGGGACGCGACCCCCACGCCGGAGCCGGAGGATCTGGCCCCGGCGCCAGCCCCGGTGGGCACGGTCACCGTCTACGAGACCACCGTCACCCTCCTCACCTACCCCTACGAGCGCTACCAGAGCGACGCGGTGGACCCGGCCTTCAACTGGCCCTACAAGCGCTTCGACTGGGAGGGTTTCCTGGCGGAGCAGCCCGGGCCGGAAGAGCGCACCTACCGGCTCCTGGTCCTGGAGAACGACTACCTGCGCCTCTCCATCCTGCCGGAGCTGGGCGGCCGCCTCTGGGAGGCTGTCCACAAACCCACCGGCGCGGACATGTTCTACCGCAACGGGGTGGTGAAGCCTTCCCCCTGGGGCCCCGGGGAGCAGCGGGGCTGGCTGGCCCTGGGCGGCCTGGAGTGGGATCTGCCCGTGCCCGAGCATGGCTACGCCTGGGGCGAGGAGTGGGGCCATCTGCCCCTGCAGCACAGCCCAGAGCTGGCCTCGGTGACGGTCTTCACCCCTCGGGATGGGCGGTGGCTCAACGCCAGCGTGACCATCTCCCTCCACGCCGGCGCGGCCAGCTTCCAGATCGAGCCCACCATCACCAACCTGGGGCCCGAGCCACTGGAATTCGCCTACTGGCAGACGGCCCTCCTGGCGCCGGGGAGGGGCAACAGGCCCACGGAGCGGCTCCACTTCCTGCTCCCTGGGGAGCAGATGACCGTCCACAGCACGGAGGATCCCCGGCTGCCCGGGCCGGGGCAACCCTTCGACTGGCCGGTGTACAACGGGGTGGATTTCAGCTGGCTGGGGAATTGGGGCGCATTCCTGGGCTTCTTCGAGCGGCCGGCCGCCCACGGCCCCTTCGCCGGGATCTACGATGGGGGCTACGACGCCGGCGCGGTCCGGGTCTACCCGGCGGAGGTGGCCCGGGGCAGCAAGGTCTTCGGCCTGGGCTGGCAGCAGCCCCTGGACAGCACCCTCTACACCGACGACGGCTCGGCCTACGTGGAGCTCCACGGCGGCCTGGCCCCCACCTTCGACGACCGCTACTCCCTGCCCGCTGGCGCGTCCGTGAGCTGGCGGGAGGTCTGGTACCCGGTCCAGGGCATCGATGACCTGACCTACGCGGACGAGGTGGCTGCCATCCACGTCCGGCCAGGGCCGGAGGGTCTGGAGCTGGGCTTCTACCCCACTCGGCCCATGGACGGGGCCCTGGTGCTCTCCACGGAGGCCGGGGAGTTGGCCCGGCAGCCGGTGAAGACCAGCCCGGACGCTCCCTTCAACGGCCTGCTGGCCCCGGCCTCGGTGCT
>WGCB01000166.1 GCA_015494005.1 Caldilineaceae bacterium | reverse complement strand
GTCCGGGTGGAGAGGGCCAGGTGCTCGCCCTGGCGGCCGTCGTAGAGGAGCTCCCAGGGCAGGGCCGCCAGCTCCGGGGCCTGGAGGCGCAGCTTCAAGCGCAGTCCTCGCCCCTGCTGGGCCGCCATGCCCCGGCTCGCCCGGTAGAGCTGGCCCACCTCGCCGCCGAAGAGGAAGTCGAAGAAGGCCTGGCCCAGGGTCTGGACCAGCTCCTCCTCGGGGGTGACGAGCACCCGATGCGTGCGTCCGGCCCGGAGCAAGGCGATGCGCAGGTCCTTGAGCAGGGCGGCGAGACGCTCCGGCGCCAGAGGAAAGCGGGCCAGGGTCGTCCCCTCCCCGGCCGGGGCATGGATCACGGCGATGCGGTAGCCCCGGCGAGGATGGACGGTCACTTCCAGTTCAAAGTCAAGGTGCGCGTTCATAGTGGATGACCTCGCTTCCGTTCCGGTGAGCCTGTGCACCGGCGGCTGGGATGGTGGCTGGGATGCAACGGGAAGTCGGCCATGTTCGCCCGTCAAACGCATGGCCTACCCCTGAAAGTTCCCGGAGCAACAGGGGATCGCGTTAGAATTCCGTTAAAACTTGCTACATTTTCGCCGACTATGCGAAGGCTTTTGCCGGAAAATCGCTACGGTTTGCCTGGAACATTTGGTATAATGGGGTGGCCGCCAGGCGCCGGTTGCGGCCCACTGCACAGGCGGTTTGGCATCCCAGAGGACGAGTCGCCATGTCTGAGCCCTATCCCCCACCCGAGGACCAGGTGGAAGCCTGGCAACAGGCCATCGAATACTTCCAGGAAGGCTATCAGCTCCAGGAGGCCGGGGATCTGGCTGGGGCCATGGCCCGCTACCGGCTCTCCCTGGCCTTCTACCCCACCGCGGAGGCCCACACCTACCTGGGCTGGGCCTACTCCTTCCTGCGCCTCTACGACGCGGCCATCCGCGAGTGCAAGAAGGCCATCGCCGTGGACCCCAGCTTCGGGAACCCGTACAACGACATCGGGGCCTACCTCATCGAGCTGGGCCGGTGGGAGGAGGCCATCCCCTGGTTCATGCGGGCCATCAGCGCGCCGCGCTACGAGGCTCGAGCCTTCCCCTTCTTCAACCTGGGCCGGGTCTACGAGCACCTGGGGGACTGGCCCAAGGCCATCCGCCACTATCGCCAGGCCCTGGAGCTAAAGCCCGACTACGATCAGGCCCGGGCGGCCTGGCAGGGTCTGCAGGCCCGGTTGAACTGATTTCCCCTGCTTCACCAAGCTCACGGAGGACGCATGCTCGAAGAAGAAGCCGGCGCCGTGCAGGCCAACACCGCAGCGGCCGCAGCCCTCCAGGAGGAAGGAGCCCACTGGCAGATCCGGGCTGTGGGCCTGCTCCTCCTGCTCCAGGCCCTGGGACTGGTGGGGGCCGCCTTCTATACCAGCGCCCAGATCGACTGGGTGGCGGAGACCGCTCCTCTGAGCATGGACATGCCCCAAGACCAGATCCTGGCCATCCTCTCCAGCCGGGCCATGGACACGCTGGTGGTCTCCGGTTTCTACCTCTTCGGCGCGGTGCTGGCCGCGGCGGCGGCCATCGGCTTCTTCTTCCTCTGGCGTCTGGGCTGGCTCCTGGCCATCTTCACCCAGGGGATGGTCCTGCTGGTCAGCCTGATCTTCTACTTCCGCTGGAAACCGCCGGTGGTCTACCCAGTCCTGCTCTACAGCATCATCCTGGTGCTCTACCTCAACTCCTTCGGCGTCCAGGCCGTCTTCCACGATCGGGTCCGACGCCGTTCAGGCCCTGGGTCGCGCCCGGGCCCCAGCCATCCACCCGCCCACCGCCCCAGCTCGCCATGACCCATCGCTCACAGGACATCGACCTGCTCCGCCGCCACGAGCCGGTGATCCGCTACACCCGGGGCGAGACCTTCTTCCCCATGGATGTGGAGCCCTACGTGCAGCGGTGCAGCCTCTGGATCCAGCCGCCGAGACGGCCTGCCCAGTGCCTAGTGCCGGCCGGCCGTTTGACCCTAGAGGACCTGGCCCAACCGCGCCCGGCCGAGTTCGACTCGGTCTACTACCTGAAGATCGCCGAGCCCTTGACCGCGGCCAAGCTGGCCAGCTACGCGCTGAAGCAGCGACGCCAGCCCAAGGACCCCATGGAGGTCTTCGATCCGGGGCGAGGACGGCTGGCCCGGGTGGGATACGCCTCCCGCTTCGTGGACGCCCTCTTCAGCCTCTCCTTGCTGGCCCGGGGACGGGTGCCCGGGGACGCCGCGGCCGCGGCCCACCTGATCTACCGGGAGATCCGGGAGGAGCGCCCGACACACCACTACCACGGCCGGGTCATCCGCCAGGATGGCTGGATCGTGCTCCAGTACTGGTTCTTCTACCTTTTCAACAACTGGCGTTCCGGCTTTTTCGGCGCCAACGACCACGAAGCGGACTGGGAGATGGTCTGCATCTACCTGGCGGAGGATGGCTCCCAGGAGCCCCGGCCGGAGTGGATCGCCCTGGCCTCCCACGACTATCACGGGGACGATCTGCGCCGCCGCTGGGACGATCCAGAGGTGGAGAAGCAGGGGAGCCATCCGGTGATCTACGCGGGGGCCGGCTCCCACGCCAGCTATTTTCGCCCCGGGGAGTACCTGACCGAGCTGGAGCTGCCCTTCCTGCGCCCCCTGTCCCAGGTCTGGGACCGGCTGGACCGTTTCTGGCACGAGAACCTGCGCCAGTACGGGGACCAGGTCAGCGCTGGCAGCCACCGGCACCGCAACAACGTGTTCCGGGTGCCCTTCGTGGACTATGCCCGGGGAGACGGCATCGCGGTGGGGCCTGGCCAGGCCCGGCAGTGGGGGGATGTCCGCCTCCTGGAGCCGCCGCCCCCCTGGGTCAGCCAGTACCGGGGGCTCTGGGGCCTCTTCACCCAGGACCCCTTCTCCGGTGAGGACGCGCCGGCCGGGCCCATGTACAACCGGGATGGCAGCGTGCGCCGGGCCTGGTACGATCCGGTGGGCTGGGCCGGGCTGGACAAGGTGCCGCCCCGCCCCCAGACTCTGGTCCGGATTCAGCAGCGCCAGGAGGAGATCCGAGAGCGGCTACGGGCCCAGCGGCAGGAGGTGGCCCAGAAGCTGGAGGAACTGCGGGGAATGGGGGTGGAGAGCGAGGCCATGCGGGCCAAGCCCTATCTGAGCCGGCTCTTTCGCCAGCGCCAGGAGGCCATGGCAGCCCTCTCCCAGGAGATCGAGAAGCTCCGGGGCCAGATCAGCGAGGACGAGACCCTGCTGGCCTCCTTGGAGGAGTACGGGCAGCGGGTCCGCCAGGGCGAGCTGGGCTCCATGCGAGGCCACATCGACCAGGCCCGGGCGCCGGCCCCAGCCGATGCGCCGGGCGTGGGGTGGCTGGCGGAGGTCTGGGCCGCGCTCAGCGTGGGGCTCACCCTCCTGGGCTTCGTGGGGCTGGTCCTCTTCGCCCCCCAGTACCTGATCTTCGGCCTGATCCTCATCGTCGCCCTCTTCATCTTCATCGAGGCCACCTTCCGGGGCACGCTGAGCGGCCTGATCACCAACGTGACCATCGGCCTGGCCATTCTAGCGGCCCTGGTTCTAGCCTACGAGTTCTTCTGGCCCATCATCATCGCCGGCGTCCTGGCCGCGGGGAGCTACATCCTCTGGGAGAACCTGCGGGAGCTCTGGCGCTGAACCAGGCGGCCGGGCCCCGCCAACCTCCTGGGCGCGCCCAACTTTGGGTCTGGCTTCCCTTTTCGGGCCAAGTTGTAGTAGACTACAGGACAATCTCGACCCCCCACCGGCGACACCGCTCCCCCCGACCCTGTCTCACAACTCAGTGGGGTTCTGGCCGCGACGGATCCGCACGCCGTCCGGTGCAGCGGCTGTGTGCGGGGTGCGCCCAGGTTGGCGGGGCAGAGAACACGTGTACGGCAAGCTTCTTGCAACGAGCATCGCTGCAACGAGCCTTGTGAGGAAAGAACCACGAGCATGAACATTGCACTCGACGTCATGGGCGGCGACTACGCCCCCCACGAGATCATCGCCGGCGCCGTCCTGGGCGCCCGCAGCTACGGCGTCACCGTGACCCTGGTGGGCAAACCCGATGTCATCCAGGCTGAGCTGGCCAAGCACAACACCCGGGGCCTGGACCTGCGCATCGAACCGGCTAGCCAGGTCATCGAGATGGACGAGAAACCGGCCAAGGCCGTGCGCTCCAAGAAGGACAGCTCCATGGTGGTGGCCTGCAAGCTGGTGAAGAGCGGCCAGGCCCAGGCCTTCGTCACCGCGGGGAACACCGGGGGCGCGCTGGCGGCTGGCCTCTTTCACATCGGCCGCATGAAAGGCATCCAGCGGCCCGCCCTCATCACTCCCTTCCCCACCCGCAGGGGCTTCTGCCTCCTGCTGGACGTGGGGGCCAATGCGGACGTGCGTCCGGAGCAGCTCCAGCAGTTCGCGGTGATGGGCAGCGCCTACTCCAGGCGGGTCCTGGGGGTGCGGAACCCGGTGGTGCGCATCCTGAGCAACGGGGAGGAGGCCGGCAAGGGAAACAACTTGGTCCTGGAGGCCACGGCCCTGCTGGAGCGGACGCCAGGCATCAACTTCCAGGGCAATGTGGAGGGCAAGCAGATCGTGGACGGCAGGACGGACGTGGTGGTCACCGATGGCTTCACGGGCAACGTCCTGATCAAGACCGCGGAGGGCGTGGGCAAGCTGATCAAGCAGATCCTGGTGGAGGAGATCACGGCCACGCCCATCTCCAGCCTGGGAGGGCTGCTGGCCCGATCCGCCATCCGCCGGTTGAGCAAGCGCCTGGACGACAGCGAGTACGGCGGCGCGGTGCTCCTGGGCCTGGCCAACCTGGTGGTGGTGGCCCACGGCAGCAGCAACGCCAACGCCATCCGCCACGCCATCCGCGTGGCCAAGCAGGGGGTGGAAAACCGGCTCATCGACGAGATCCAGGCCGGCATCCAGGAAGCCACCCAGCGTCCGGCGGAACACCCGTCCATCGTCACGCCTCCCGCGTGAAATCCCATCGCGTGAGACGCGTTCGCCCACTGGGCCCCGCTCTCTCCAACGCCGTCCTCCACAGGCCGCCAACTGCCAACTCCCAACGCTTCACTCCCAACCCCACACGAAAATCCAAGAACGCACCCTCATGAAAATTTACCGCAACACCCAAGAGATCAGCCGCAAAGAAAAACTCGGACGGCGCATCACCTTGACGGGGCTGGCCATCCTCTTCATCGGCCTGCTGGCCAGCTTCACCCCCACCTGGTTCCCGCCCGAGCCCCCCTCGCCCAACCCGCTGATCCGTTTCGTCCAGATGTAC
>WGCB01000165.1 GCA_015494005.1 Caldilineaceae bacterium | reverse complement strand
TCCCAAACCACCTGGAGCTCACGGTTGCGCCGGTATTCCTTCGGCAGTGGAGACATGGTTCTCCTCCTTGGACTGGGTGGCTAAACAGAATCAGAAGCAGAACAGCGAGACAGGATCATGCGGTAGAGATTGGAGATTGCGAGATTGGCTAATCTCGGACCGAGGGTCAATCTCCGATCCCCGAATCTCCAATCTCCCACTCCCATCACACCCCAACTTCTGACACTCGACTCCTCTCCCAGCTATCGTCCCGCTGCCGGGGCCGGGGCGGCTGTGGCGGGGGCCGTCTTTTCCTCCTGGAGCAGGAGGGCGCTCAGGCCGGCCACCAGGGGCAGCAGGCCGATGCCGTGGAGCACCGGGGCCAGGCCCGTCCCGTCCGCGATCCAGCCGGCCAGGCCCGTCCCCGCGGCGCCGCTGGCGAACATGAAGCCCAGGACCGCGCCACTGGCCAGCCCTTGCCGTCCAGGCAGCAGCTTCTGGGCCATGACCACCTGGATGCTGTGGGGCATGCCCACCAGGAGCCCGGCCGCGGCGGCCAGGAGGTAGTAGAGCCCGCCCTGGGCGTTCAACATGGCCAGGCTGAAGGGCGCGCAGGCCAGCATGGCCCAGACCAGGATGCGCCGGTGGTCCACCCGGTCCCCCAGGACGCCGCCCAGGAGGGTCCCCAGGGCCAGGGCTGTGCTGAAAACGGCCACCATGAGCCCGTACTGGCCCGGCTCGTAGCCCTGGTCGGCCAGGAACTTGGGCAGCAGCCCGTAGAAGCCCTGCTGCACGGTGGAGCGAGCGGCCACCAGCAGGGCGAAGGCGGCGAAGATGACCCAGCGCTGCCGTCCCCGGTGCCCCTGGAGGGAGAGGGTGCGAGGGCCCGGTGTCCGGGGGGAAGCGGAGGCCTGGCCAGGCGTCTCCGGAGCTGGTTCCACCGAGTGGGGCTGCAGGGGGCGGCGCAGGACGTAGGCCATGTAGACCGCGGCCGGCAGGGTGGCCCCGGCCAGGTAGGGGATCCCCGCCAGGCCGAAGCGCTGGATGATCAGCCCGCTGATGGCCGGCCCCAGGGCCAGGCCGATCTGCCCCAGGAGGAAGAAGAAGGCCGTGGCGCTGGAGGCCCGGACATGGCCGGCGTGGCTGGCGTTCATGGCTCCCTGGGGATGGAAGGCGCTGCTGCCCAGCGCGGCCAGGGCCATGGTCACCAGAAGGAGGGGGTAGTTGGGCGCGCGGGTGGCCAGGGCGAAGAAGGTGGCGGTCCAGGCCAGGCCCGCCGCGCCCAGCCAGCGGCCCGAGAGGCGATCCGCCAGCCAGCCGAAGAGGGGTTGGCTCAGGGACGAGAAGAGGCCGTAGACCATGACCCCCGCGCCGATCTGGCTGTTGCGCAGCTGGAAGGGGCCGGCCAGGGCCGTCAGCACCATGGCCACGGAGGAGTTGAGCAGGTCGATGGCGAGATGGCCCACGGAGACTGCGGCCAGACGCTTCACATCCATGGAAGAACCTCGAACGGAAAGACTCGAACAAAAACAGAGCGCACAGATAGCACAGATTGTCCCCCGGAACACCCGGATGCCGCGTCTGTCCATGCGATCCGAGCAATTCCGATCCCAGCCGAAACAGGGCTATTGTATCACCCCTTCCACCGTCCTGGAAGCCTTCGACGGGCCCAGGAGGCCGCCCACCCCTGGCACTTGACCGTCCCTCCCCGGCCGTGCCACAATGCAGGGGACACGGAGCCCAGTCCCCGCCCTTCGCCCAGGAGCCCGTCCTGTTGACTCGACCAGACCCGTCGCCCAGCCTTGCCCAACTGAGCCAGGCCATCAAGCAGGAGGCCCGACGCCTGGGCTTCGACCTGTGCCGGATCCGCCCGGTGGGCCCCGCGCCCCACGGGACGTTCTTCCGCCTCTGGATCCAGGCCGGCCGGGCCGGGGAGATGGGCTACCTGGAGCGCCATCTGGAGAAACGGCTCCACCCCGGCCGCTTGACCGAGCCGGGCACGCCGCCCCTGCGATCCATGGTTGTCCTGGGGGTGGACTACCATCAGTTCGACCTGCCCCCAGCCCTGCGGGACGACCCCAGCCGAGGGATCATCGCCTCCTACGCCTGGGGCGACGACTACCACGAGATCATCCGCCCCCTGCTCCACCAGCTGGACGCCTTCATCCGGGAGCGGAGCGGCCGCACCACCCTGGGCAAGGCCCTGGTGGACACGGGCCCGGTGCTGGAGCGAGATTGGGCCCAGGAGGCCGGCCTGGGCTTCTTCGGCAAGAACTGCTGCACCATCCGCCCGGGCTGGGGAAGCTGGCTCTTCCTGGCCACCCTCACTGTGCCCGAGGAGCTGGCACCGGATCCCGGGCCCGAGCCGGTGGGCGTCCCAGAGCTGGCGCCGGAGGCGGTGCTGGCCGGCCTGCCTGGAGCGGAGCCCTACGGCGGCTGGCGGCTCCCGGCGGGGCCGGACCGGGACGAGCAGGCGCCGCGCCTGGGGACCTGCGGCCGCTGCACCCGCTGCCTGGAGGCCTGCCCCACGGACGCCTTCGTCGGCCCCTTCTCCCTGGACCCCCGGCGCTGCATCTCCTACTGGACCATCGAGGCCCGCAGCCCCATCT
>WGCB01000164.1 GCA_015494005.1 Caldilineaceae bacterium | reverse complement strand
GAGCCAGGCTGGTGACCTGGCCCCGTTTGGGCTCGATCTCCAGGCATCGGGTTCAAATGTGAGGCAAAAGGCTGGGGTCCACAAGGGCGAGTTTTGCATAGATTTTCGCTGCTCAGGTTGCCCTTTGCCGACGATTCGGCCCTGGGTTGCCCCGTCTAGCGCCGCTGCCTCAACTGAACTCCGGCGCTGAATTTCACACTGAAATTTTACCACAACTAGGCAAATCTGAAAGTGTGGGAGACCCCATGTTTGCGTTTTGCTGTCCCTCGTTCGCCTTCCCGGAAGCCCACGGGCACTGGCCCGGAAATCTGGTTGATTCCCCGGGCCGGTGGTATAATTTCCGGTGCGTTCCCCCGGTTCAGAGCGGTTCAACCCGGGCCACTTCGACCTGTGGCCACACACCGAGGAAGGTGCCCGACATGACCAAAGCTGCCCAACAGACCATCCAGGAATTCATGGACTCCCTGGCCGCCAAGACCTCCACGCCCGGGGGCGGCGGCGCGGCCGCGTTGACCGGCGCGGAGGCCGCCGCGCTCATCAGCATGGTGGTCAACTTCACCCTGGGCCGCAAGAAGTACGCGGACGTGGAGGAGGAGATGCAGGGCTATTTGGCCCGGAGCGAGGCCCTGCGCCAGGAGCTGCTGGATCTCATCGACGCGGACGCGGAGGCCTTCAACGCGGTCTCTGCCTGCTACGGCATGCCCAAGGAGACGGAGGAGCAGAAGGCCGCCCGCACGGCCGCCATGCAGAAGGCCCTGAAAGGGGCCGCCCAGGTGCCCTACCAGGTGGCAGAGCGCTGCCTGGCGATCCTGCGCATGGCCGAGCCCGTGGGGGCCAAGGGCAACCCCAACGTGGTCAGCGACGCGGCCACCGCGGCCTACCTGGGCCAGGCTGCCCTCCTCAGCGCCATCGCCAACGTGAGCATCAACCTGAAGTACATCAAGGACGAAGCCTTTGTCCAGGAGTGGGCCGCCAAGCGGGACGACCTGGTGGCCCAGGCCAAGGAGGCCTACGCCGCGGCCCTGGCCGCCTGCGAGCAGACCCTGGGGGTGCCCCTGTGAGCGCGCAGCTGTTGGACGGCAAGGGACTGGCCAAGCGCATCAAGGCCGAGCTGAAGGAGACCATCGCCCAGCTCCAGGAGCAGCACCAGGTGGCGCCCACCCTGGCCGTCATGCGGGTGGGGGACGACCCGGCCGCGGCCGGCTATGCCCGGGCCATCAAGCGCAACTGCGAGGGCGTGGGCGTGGCCTTCCACCCGGAGGTGCTGCCCCAGGACGCCACCCAGGAGCAGGTCATGGCCGTGCTGGAGGAGCTGAACGCCAGCCCCAAGGTCCACGGCATCATGGTCCTGGAACCGGTGCCGGACCACATCGACCTGGACGCCCTGATCCTGGCCCTGAATCCGGCCAAGGACGTGGACGGCGTCCACCCGCTGAACGCGGGGCGGCTCATGCAGCAGCGCCCGCCCTATTTCGTCCCTGCCACCCCGGCCGGGGGCATCCGCCTGCTGGAGGAGGCCGGCGTGGCCTTCAAGGGCAAGCGGGCCGTGGTCATCGGCCGCAGCGACATCGTGGGCAAGCCCATGGCCCTGCTCCTGCTCCACCGTCACTGCACGGTGACCATCGCCCATAGCCGCACGGTGGACCTGCCCGCCGTGGCCCGGGAGGCGGATATCCTCTGCGTGGCTGTGGGCCGGCCCGAGATGGTGACCGGCGACTGGGTCAAGCCCGGGGCCATCGTGGTGGACTTCGGCACCACCTACACCGAGGAGGGGCTGAAAGGGGACTGCGAGCAGGAAAGCGTGGCGGCCGTGGCCGGGATGATGACGCCCGTTCCCGGCGGCACCGGCCCCATGACCAACGCCATGCTCATGGCCAACGTCCTGGAGGCGTACAAGAGGGTGATTGGGTGAGTCAGCGAACGAGGGCTTCGGCCACCCGAGCCGTGGTCGGAAGCTTCAGCGAGAACGCCAGGGGAGGCGCTGCCCGCAGCCGTCTCCCCTTCTCCTTGTCTCTCGGCCGCCTCGCCTTTTCGGCTCAACGCCTGCTCCACCCCACGGTCCTGACCCTCTACGTCCTCCTCACCCTGGTGATGACCTGGCCCGTGGGCGCGAACCTGGTCCGGGCCATCCCCGGGGACGGCTTCGACGGCTGGCAGAACTACTGGAACCTCTGGTGGATGAAGGTGGCCCTGGTGGAGCGGATCCAGTCCCCCTTCGTCACGGATCTCCTCTACCACCCCACCGGGGTGAACCTCTACTTCCACACCCTCAACCCCTTCAACGGCCTGGTCACCCTGCCCGTCCAGCTGAGCGGCAACCTCTTCCTGGCCTACAACGCCGTGGTCTTCCTGAGCTGGGCCCTGGGCGGCTACGGCGTTTTCCTCCTGGTTCGCTGGCTGCTCGGGGTGAACCGAGATCGACCGCCCAAGCACCCCATCGCCCAATCCCTCGCCCCCTTCCTGGCCGGTCTGGTCTACGTTTTCGCCCCCTTCCACATGGCCCATCTCCTGGGGCACATGCAGGTGATGAGCCTGGAGTGGATCCCCTTCTACATCCTCTACCTGCTCCGGGGCATCCGACGGGCCCAGCGCGGGCGCCCCTGGTGGCGGGACGGCCTCCTGGCCGGGCTCTTCCTGGCCCTGACTGGCCTCTGCGACTGGTACTTCGTCCTCTACCTCTTCCTCTTCACCGGGCTGGCGGTGATCTGGCACGGCGTGGCCCAGCTGGGGGAGAAAGCGGCGAGCATCCCGGCCCCGCGCCGCCTGGCCTCCGCGGGGAAGGTCCTGGGCCCGCCCCTCCTGGCGGGGGCGCTGTTCCTGATCCTCCTCAGCCCCGTCCTCCTGCCCATGATCCAGGAGGCCACCCGCTTCCGCTTCATGGTGCGCCCACCCCAGGACCTCTACATCCTCAGCGCCAGCCTGCTGGATTTCCTGGCGCCCAACCGGCTGCACCCCCTCTTCCGGCCAGAGAGCTTCCAGTGGCCGGGGAACCTGGTGGCGCCGGTGAGCGAGCGGACCATCGGCCTGGGCTACCTGCCCCTGCTCCTGGCCCTGCTGGCCGCCTGGAAGCGCCCCCGCCAGAGCCGCTTCTGGCTGGTGAGCGGGCTCTTCTTCCTGCTCCTGGCCCTGGGGCCGGCCCTGCACCTGGGCTGTATCACCTGGGCGGACGTGCCCGCGGACCCGCCACCGGTCAGCTGGACCCCCTACGGCATCCTCAACCGGGTGGTGCCCTTCATGCGCATCAGCCGCAGCGTGAGCCGTTTCGCCCTCATGGTGCAGCTGAGCCTGGCCGTGGCCGCCGGCATGGGCTTCCACTGGCTCCTGCGACAGCGCCCGGGGCGGCAGGCCCTGCTCCTGGGCGTGGCGGCCGTGGCCCTGCTCCTGGCAGAGTTCTGGGTGGCGCCCTTCCCGGTCAGCCCGCCGGACACGCCGGAGTTCTACCGCCAGCTGGCCCAGGACCCAGCCAACCAGGCGGTGCTCAACCTGCCCATGAACTTCGACCGGCCCGGCTACCTCCTCTACCAGACGGTGCACCGCAAGCCCCTGACCGTGGCCTACATCAGCCGGGACGATCCCCGCACCTTCACCCAGCGGGCGCCGGTGCTCCAGCACTTCCGCCACCTGGGACCGGACATCCTGGCCGATGACCCGGTGGCCGTGGGGCCGACGGTGCTGGCGGACCTGGGCGTGGGCTGGGTGGTCTTGGACCGCTACAAGATGCCCGGCGGCCGGGAGCGCCGCTACACCACGGGGCTGGCCCAGGCCATCTTTGCCGGTCAGTCGCCTCTTTTTGAGGATGAGCGCCTGACCGTCTACCAGGTGACGCCGCCGGCCCAGCCCCAGCCCTACCTGGTCCTGGGGCCGTTGAACTGGGGTCCCCTGGTGGTGGACGAGTCCGGTCAGCCGGGCCGGGCTGTGGGCTCGGAACCAGCGGGG
>WGCB01000163.1 GCA_015494005.1 Caldilineaceae bacterium | reverse complement strand
CCTACCCCCTGGACACGGTGCCTTTCATGGCCAACAACCGGGCACTGGAGCAAGCCCGCTCCATGTTGGCCATCCAGCAGAGCCACCCCTGGCAAAGCCTGGGGCCGGCCCCGCTTCTGGAGGAGTGGCAGAACCCGGATCCCAACACCGGGGCGGACGTGCGCACCACAGCCAGCGGGCGCATGACAGCCATCGCCTTCGATCCTGGCAACCCCAACACCATGTACGTGGCCTCGGCTGGGGGCGGTGTCTGGAAGAGCACGAACAAGGGCGCCTCTTTCACCTCCATCACCTCCAGCCGGCCCGAGTTTGCTTACGCCTCCCTGGCGGTGGATCCCCAGAACCCCAACGTGGTCTACGCTGGCACGGGTGACCTGACCGGCTACTACGGCAACGGCATCCTGAAATCCACCGACGGCGGTGCATCCTGGACGCTTTTGGGCAGCACCGAGTTCGGGGCCAACGCGGTGACCCAGATCCTCATCCACCCGACCAACAGCAGTCTGCTCTACGCGGCCACGGCCTGGGCGGCTCAGCGACCGGCCCAGAACGACCCGCCGGGCAAAGGGGTCTTCCGCTCCACGGACGGCGGCGCCACCTGGCAACGGGTCCTGGGCTGCAACCCTTGCGGCTCGGGTTTCACGGATCTACTCATGGATCCCAGCAATCCCCAGATCCTCTACGCGGGCAATGCAGGGGTGGGCATCTTCAAGAGCACCGACGGCGGCGTCACCTGGAATCCTCTCGACAATTTCAGCGCCACAGTGGGCCGCCAGAACTATACTCGCCTGGAAATGGCCATCGGCAGCGGTCCGGCTTCCAGCACTGTCTACGCGGGGATCGACGGCAGCCGCAACGTGAACGGTGTCCTGGCCGCCTGGGGCTACGTCTACCGCAGCACCGACGGCGGCCAGAGCTGGCAGCTGCTGGATCCAGAGACCACGCCCAACTACTGCGGCGGTCAGTGCTGGTACAACAATGCCATCGCCGTGAACCCTGCCGACGCCAATGATATCTTCCTGGGTGGCGTGGATATCTACCGCACGGCCAATGGCGGTGGCGCCTGGGCCAACATCCGCCAGGGCGTCCACGTGGATCAGCATGTGATCGTGTTCGATCCGGGAGATCCGGGCGTGGCCTGGGTGGGCAACGATGGCGGGCTCTTCCGCATCAAGAACGGCGTCTGGGAAGCCTTCAACACCGGCATCAGCTCCTTGCAGTTCACCGGTGTGGGGGTCCATCCCACCAACGCCAACCTGGCTGTGGGCGGCATGCAAGACAACTCTCACGCCATCTTCGACGGCACCAATTGGCGGGGTTTCTCCTTCGCGGACGGCAACAAGGCGGAGTTCGATCCCTTCGATCCCACCATTATCTACCATGGTGATCAGCAACTTTCCTTCAGCGCCAATCAGGGCTCCACAGCGGGAGAGATGCGCCAGAACGCCCAGGATCGCACCAACGGTATCTCAGGCAACGATCCCACGGAGTTCTACCTGCCCTTCGAGGTGGATCCCAGCAGCCAGGGCGTCCTCTACCTGGGGACCAATCGGGTCTACCGCACGGAAAATCGGGGCGTCCAGTGGACAGCCATCAGCCAGGTCCTGGAGGACCAGGCCAACGTGCGGTCCATCGGTGTGCCTCCCAGCAACCCCAACATGCTCTACGTGGGCACCACCGGCGGGCAGATCCACCGGGGCATCCGGGACGCCAACGGCCAGTGGACCTGGACAAACCTGACCGCCGGGCCGTTGCCTCCCCGCTTCCTGCCGGATATCGCCATTCATCCCACGAACCCCCAGATCGTCTATCTGGCCTACAACGGGTTCAGCACCAACACCCCTGGCAGCCCGGGCCACATCTTCAAGAGTGTGGACGGCGGGGCCAACTGGGCTTTGGCCGACGGCGCGGGGGCCGGGGCCTTCCCGGACGTCCCGGGGCTGACCATCCTGCTGGACCCTGGGAACCCGAACCAGGTCTACGTGGGCACGGATATCGGCGTCTTCCGCTCCACGGACGGCGGCGTATCCTGGGCCACGTTCAGCCAGGGCCTGCCGCCAGTGCCGGTGACGGACATGAAGTACACCCAAGCTAACCAGCTGCTCTGGG
>WGCB01000162.1 GCA_015494005.1 Caldilineaceae bacterium | reverse complement strand
GGTGGCAACGATCCCGGAAATTGCCCCGACCAGTACCGGGCGGAGTACTTCGAGAACATTAGCCTAACCGGCAATCCCCGTTTCGTGCGCTGCGAGGACTGGCCCATCAACCATGAGTGGGGAAGCGGGGGTCCAGGCAACGGCGTGGGGAACGACAACTTCTCCGTGCGCTGGACCGGGAGCGCCCACTTCGATGGCGGCAACTACACCTTCATCGCTCGAGCCGACGACGGCATCCGCGTCTGGCTGGATGACACGCTGGTCATCGATGCCTGGCGGGACCAGCCCCCCACGGTGTATCGCCAGACCCGCTCCGTCAGCTCCGGCACCCATCGTATCCGGGTGGAGTTTTACGAACATGGCGGTGGCGCCACGGCCCAGTTCCACTGGGAACGGAGCGATAGTGGTGGCGGCGGTGGAGGCGGCAGCCAGGGCGACC
This sequence comes from Caldilineaceae bacterium, assembly GCA_015494005.1. GTDB lineage: Bacteria > Chloroflexota > Anaerolineae > Caldilineales > Caldilineaceae > S144-5. The sequence goes on along the minus strand of WGCB01000162.1, from coordinate 7,900 downwards.
GTTACGAGCCTGACAACAGCCCAGCCCAGGCCAAGGCCATCAGCACCGACGGCAGCGCCCAAACCCACGACTTCCACGTCGCTGGCGACTTCGACTGGCTCAAGTTCAACGCCACCCAGGGCCATCGCTACACCATCGAAACCCTCAACCTGGGCCCGAACAGCGACACCTACCTCTACCTCTACGACACCAACGGCTCCTCGCTCCTGGTCGAGGACGACGATGGCGGCAGCGGCTACGCCTCCCGCATCGTCTGGACCGCACCTCGCAATGGCGCCTACTTCGTCAAGGTCCGCCACTACAACCGCAGCGCCTCCGGTTCTGACACCCGCTACGACATCCGCATCCAGGACAACGGCGCCGGTGGAGGCGGCAGCAGCAATCTCGTTCTTGGACGTTCAGCGTACGCCACCTCTCACGAAAGCGCATCCCGTGCACCGTCCAAAGGCAACGACGGCCGTAGGGATACTCGCTGGTCCTCCCGCATCAGCAGCTCCTTGGAGCCCCAGTGGTGGTGGGTCGACTTGGGCAGCCCCCAGACCTTCGATCGAGTAGTCATCCGGTGGGAAGCAGCCTATGCTGGCCGATACTTTGTCGGAACATCCAACGACGGACAACGTTTCTATGGCCACTGGTACACGACCAACGCACCAGGATCGTATCGTTACGACCTGGGAACTCGCACAGCCCGGTATATCGGAGTCTATATGACAGAGCGTGCTCCTCGGATGAACAATTACTCCTTCTGGGAGCTCGAAGCCTACAATACAGCCCGGCGGTCCAGTAATCAACCGCAGGGCATGGACGCAATCGAAGCGATTTCCATAGGAGATAGCTCTGCTGAAATCCCGGCGCCTGCTCAACTCTTTCAAATTACGACCTCGGCTGAACAGGGTAAATTCAAGGGCAAGCTGAAAATCACAAAGATCGAACTGTTGCCCGAGTCAGGCCAACCATACCTTGTTCTTTCGCTGCAGGGCAGCGGTTTCACCGACATGACCAAGGTCGCCATCTGGAACGAGGAAGGAGAGCTTTCCATCGATGATGTAACACTGATTAGCAATGAGGAACTGCATGTGACCCTACCTCCAGAGACGAAATCCGGCACCTACAAGGTGCGAGTGATCAATTCGAACGGCGACATGGCGGCCGGCACAGTCACCATCCCAGGACCGACCGACTCCCATCGCATCTTTCTTCCCATGGTCGTGCGGTAGCAGGTTCTACCTCTTTCGTCGCAAGTATGGCTTGAACCTTCGGATGGATCGCTCCCCGAAGTGCTCCGGAAAAACAATGTGCGGGCGCCTTCCCTCGTGCGCCCGCACATCCTTTATTCGTGATTGGTTGTTCTCGATTGGTTGCTCTCGATTAGGTTCTATTTTTCAGCAAGGGAGCGGCTAACCCGTTAGCCTCCTGCCTTCTTGGCCTTGTACCCCAGCTCCACCAGGATAGCCACGATCTTCTCCCGGTGATCTCCCTGGAGCTCGATGTGCCCCTCCTTGAGCGCGCCTCCGGTGCCCAGTCGGCTCTTCAGCAGCTTGAGCAGGGCCTTCTGCCCCACTGGGGGACTCACCACCCCTTTGATCACCGAGACGACCTTGCCCCGCCTCCCTTTGCGCTCCAGCCAGACCCGCACAGGCTGGTTCCCCTGCCGGGTGAAGGGCGCGGCCGGGTTCCGGGGCGCGGACTCGTCCGCAGCCGGGGGCGAGGACTCGGGCTCCGGGTCGGTGGAGTAGACCAGTCGATTCTTTCTGGCGGACATGGGATCCTCCTCGTGGATGATGGCTTGAACCGCCCAAAGCGTAGCACAGGGGGCGTTTCCTGGCAATCGAGGCCAGAGCGGCGGCTGGTCGTGGACTGGGCGTAGTCAAAACGTAGGGAAAGCCCGGCCAGGGCGTACAGGAAGCGGCAAGGAAGCATCAAGTAATCGATATTTCATCATCAAGTAATCCTCGTTCCCGGTGTGTACAATGGTGCGGAACGGATTCAGCGTCGATCACTTGCGCCGGGCACGAATCTTGCCCCACTGAGCGACACCCCTCCTTTGCGATCCCAACAGCCCGAGCACAACGGCGTCCACCGGGCTGCCCGTTGACCGAGACGGCGTCCCGTCGAGCCGTCTCGCTTTGCCTATCGCCCTTGGACGGATCCAACCGCGCCCCGTCGCCGACCCCATCCCCGGGTGTGGGCGTTCGGGGATCGGCCCAGCGCCTTTGCAGCCAGAGAACAGCGCCGCTCCTGTGGCGTTCCCCTTTGCCACCAACGCTCGCCGTGATTCCCAGGGCCCACGGGCCCCCATTCCGTTTCAGGAGGAACCGGCCATGTTTTCCCTTCGCTCTCTCTTTGTGGACCTCTACCTGCGCCGCTTTCGCGTCCCCCGGGACATGCTGCGCTTCGCCTTCCGCCGCTACCGGGACCGCACTGCCATCCTCGCGCCCCGGGGCCGGCTGACCTATGGCCAGCTGGGGGAACGGGTGCTGAGCCTGGCCACGGCCTGGAGCAAGCTGGGTGTGGGCAAAGGAGACCCGGTCTTCACCCTGCTGCCCGACGACTGGGAGCAGGTGGAGGTGCGCCTGGCCGCCTACGAGTCCGGCGCCATCCTCACTTCCTTCCACCAGAGCCATCCCCTGGAGACCATCACCCGGGCCGCGGCGATGGTGCGGCCAGCCCTCTTCATCTACGATCCCCGGCTGGGCCAGGAGGCCGCGGACTTCTTCGCCCGCACCATGCCCGATGTGCAGCTGCTGGCCATCGGCCCCCGCAGCCCCTACGAGACCCTCATCGCCTCCACCCCGGCCTTCCGCACCCCCCTGCCCCTGCGCCCCGAGGACCCGGCCGCTTTCGGCTTCACTTCTGGGACCACGGGCCAGCCCAAGGCCCTGGTCATGAACCAGGGCGTGGGGGTGACCAGCCTGCGCCTGGTGGCCAAGAACGTGGGCGTGCGCCCCGGGGAGATCCACACCTTCCTGGTGGGCATCCCCCTGGTGGGCGCGGGCAGCGGCGTGGTCCTGCCCACCCTCTTCAGCGGCTCCATCCTGGTCATCCCGGAGCGCTACCAGGCCAGCACCTTCATCGAGCTGATCTGGAAGTACCAGGTCACCCGCCTCTTCACCACTCCCAGCCTGCTCATCGACCTGCTGGAGGAGCCCACCTTCGACCGCATGCACCTACCCTCCCTGCGCAACATCATCTACGGCACCGCGCCCACCCCTGCGGCCAAGTTGGAGGAGGCCCTGCAGCGCTTCGGGCCCATCTTCCAGCAGGGCTACGGCATGGCCGAGGTGCTGCCCCCGGTGAGTCTGCTCCAGATGAAAGACCACGTCCAGGACGGTCGGCTGGCCCCCCGGCATGTGCTCAGCTCCGTGGGCAAGGTGGTGCCCGAGGTGAAGGTGCGCATCGTGGACGAGGAGGGAAACGTGTTGCCATCCAATCGGGTGGGGGAGATCCTGGTGGCCAGCCCCACCCTCTTCAGCGGCTACTGGCAGCGGCCCGACCTGACCCAGCGGGTGTTGAAGGATGGCTGGTTCCGCACCGGGGACCACGGCTATTTCGACCAGGATGGCTGGCTCCACGTCCTGAACCGGGAGGTGGACATCATCCAGCGCCGGGGCCATGTGATCTATCCCCGCCTGGTGGAGGAGGCCGCCCACGACTTCCCCGCGGTGAAGGAGGCCTGCCTGGTGGCCGTGGGGGACGAGCCCACTGCGGTTCTCTGCGTCTCCCTGCGCCAGACCTGGCGGGAGAAGGAGGGATCGCCCCTCCTGGCGGAGCAGCTCCTGCGCTTCTTGCGGACGCGCCTCCAGTCCTGGCAGATGCCGGACCGGGTCCACTTCTTCCCGGAGCTTCCGCGCAGCTACCTGCACAAGGTGCTGCCCCGGGACGTTCGCCGGGCGCTGACCTCTTTTCCTGAACGGGCCCTCCACCGGAAGCCGAGCGCCCCCCTGACCCCGGGCACGGCCCTCGTCCATGCCCCCGAGACCAGCACAAAGGAGCAACCCCTGTGGACACATCGCCTGCCCCTGTGAGCGGCGCGGATGGGGCCACCCTGACCGCCCCATCCGCCCAGACTACGGTCCAAACCACTGTCCAGACTAGGGCCCAGACCGCTGGCGAAGCCCTGGCGAAGGCTCGCCTGCCCCTGGCCTGGAAGTGGATCTACGCGGTGGGCAGCCTGGGCCTGACCATCCTCATCTCGGCCATCGGCTTCTTCCTGCTCATCTTCTACACGGACGTGGCCCTGGTGCCCCCGGCCCTGGCCAGCACCGCGCTGCTGGTGGCCAAGATCTGGGACACGGTGAACGATCCTCTCTTCGGCTGGCTCTCGGACCGGACCCGCTCCCGCTTCGGGCGCCGGCGGATCTACCTGATCATCGGCGCCCTGCCCCTGGCCCTGGCCACCTACCTGCTCTGGAGCGTGCCCTCGGGCCTGTCCGCCGGCTGGGCCTTCGCCTGGATCGCCCTGACCTACATCATCTTCGATACCTTCTTCACCATCGTCCAGGTGCCCATGAACGCCCTGGCCGCGGAGATCACCCCAGACTACGACGAGCGCACCTCCCTGCTGGCCTATGCGGGGGTGGGCGCGGTGGCGGGCTACCTGCTGGGCAGCATCCTCATGCGGGTGATCGTGGGCCGCTTCGACGATCCCAGCCAGGGCTACGCGGTGGCCGGGGCCATCTTCGGCGGGCTGGTGGGGTTGAGCGTGGCCCTGGTGGCCTGGAAGATCCGGGAGCCGGCGGAGATGCAGGGCAAGCAGTCCACCCTGCCCATCCTGTCCGCCATCCGGGCCACCTTCCACAACCGACCCTTCGTGCGCCTGCTCGCGGCCTTCTCCCTGGCCCGGATCAGCTTCACCCTGCTCTCCGCGGTCCTGGCCTACTACGTCACCTACCACCTGGGCGCGGAAGGCAAGCTGACCCTGATCATCCTGGTCCTCATGCTGGTCATCGGCCTCTTCATCCCGGTCTGGCGCATGCTGGCCCGGCGCTGGAGCAAGGGCTTCGCCTACGGCCTGGGCCTGACCGTGGCGGCCCTCTCCCTCTTTTTCACCTACTTCCTGCCCCAGGGCTCGGTGAAGGGCATGTTCCTCATCGTGGCCGTGGCCGGCTTCGGCCTCTCCGCCCACTGGGTGCTGCCCTGGGCCATGCTCCCGGACGTGGTGGAGTACGACGAGGATCGCACTGGCCAGCGCCGGGAGGGGATGTACTACGGCGTCTACGGCCTGCTGGACAAGATCGCCCGCACCATCGGCATCTTCGCGGTGGGCTGGGTCCTGGACTTCTTCGGCTACGTGCCCAACGTGGCCCAGACCGCCCGCTCCCTCCAGGGGATCCGCCTCCTTTTCGGCCCGGTTTCCGCCATCCTGCTGCTCCTGGCCGTACCCCTGCTCCTCACCTACCCCATCACCCGAGCCTCCCACCAGGAGCTGCGGGAACGCCTGGCCGCCAAGCGAGCCGCCACTCCCGTGGCCGGGGAATAGCACACCGCCCCGACCCGGGAAAAAACCACCCATCCACGAGAGGAACCACCATGGTGACAACGCTGCCTGTTCCTGAAGAGAGCACCCTGCCCACTGCCCCGGCCCCGAACGCCGCCCAGGGGCCGCCGGTTCTGCACACGGAAGCCCTGGTCAAGCGCTACCTCCTGGGCGAGGTGGAGGTCATGGCTCTGCGGGGCGTGGACTTTCGGGTGAATCGAGGGGAGTTCGTGGCCATCATGGGCCCCTCGGGCTCGGGGAAGTCCACCCTGCTCCACCTTCTGGGCGGGCTGGACCGGCCCTCCTCCGGTGAGGTGATCCTGGCCGGGGAGCGGCTCTCCACCCTCTCGGACGACGCCTTGAGCCAGGTGCGCCGGCGCCGGATCGGCTTCATCTTCCAGGCCTTCAACCTGCTGCCCACCCTCACCGCAGGGGAGAACGTGCTCCTGCCCATCCTCATCGATGGCCGGGACGCGGCCCCCTACCAGGAGAAGCTGACGGCCCTGCTGGGCATGGTGGGCATGGCCGAACGCCAGCACCACAAGCCAGACCAGCTCTCCGGCGGGCAGCAGCAGCGCATCGCCATCGCCCGGGCCCTGATCACCGAGCCGGAGATCGTCCTGGCCGACGAGCCCACGGGCAACCTGGACTCCAAGTCCGGCAGCAACGTGCTGGCCATGCTGCGCCGCATCTGCGACCAGATGCAGGCCACCATCGTCATGGTCACCCACGACCCCAGGGCCGCCTCCTTCGCGGATCGGGTGGTCTTCCTCAAGGACGGCCAGATCGTGGACCAGTGCCCCAACCAGCGGGACGACCAGGATCTGGTCCGCATCGCCCAGCGTCTGGCCATGCTGGAGAGCGACTGATGCCTGCCATTTCCCCCTTCCTCGCCACGCCGCCCCTCACCCTGCTCGTCCTCGCCCTGCGCACCATGGGCCAGCGCAAGTGGCGCACCGGGCTCACCGGCCTGGGCATCGCCCTGGGCGTGTCCGTGGTCTTCGCGGTGAACATCACCAACGCCACCCTGCTGGACTCCTTCGACCAGGTCTTCGACGAGGCCGGGGGCCAGGCGGATCTGACGGTCATGGACCGGGCCCGGGGCGGGGACGGCTTCGACGCCGACCTCCTGGACCAGGTGCGCCAGCAGCCGGGCGTGGTGGCTGCGGCCCCTGGGGTCAGTGCCTTCTCCCAGCTCCTGGATGACCTGGGCCAGTGGCAGGCCAGCCCCACCACCACCGGCGTCCAGGCCGCGGGGAGCGCCCTGCTCCTCCTGGGCATCGACCCGGAGGTGGACCCTCAGGTCCGGGAGCTGGATCTGGTCCAGGGCCGCCTGCTGGAGCCCGGAGAGACGAGCTACTCCCTGCTCCTGGTGGAGAGCTACGCGGAGGAGAAGGGCTACCAGGTGGGGGACGAGGTCACCCTGCTCCTGCCCGGGGGCCAGGCGCCGGTGGGGCTCACGGTGGTGGGCCTGGTGGACTCGGACGGAGCCGGGCGCATCAACGGCGGCGCGGTGGCCTTCCTGCCCCTGCCCGTGGCCCAGGACCTGCTGGACCGGGGCGGCCGCCTGGATCGCATCGACCTGGTCCTGGAGGACCGCATCGCCGACTCCCAGACGGAGCTGGCGGAGTTCAAGGCAGGCCTGGAGCAGGAGCTGGGCGATGCCGTGCGCCTCCTCTACCCCGGGGCCCGGGGCGAGGAGCTGGCCAAACGCATGAGCTCCTACCGCCTGGGGCTGGACCTCTTCAGCCTGGTGGCCATGTTCGTGGGCGGCTTCCTCATCTACAACACCTTCGCCATGAACGTGGCCGAGCGCACCCGGGAGATCGGCCTGCTCCGGGCCGTGGGCATGGTGCGCCGCCAGATCCTGGCCCTCATGTTCACCGAGGCGCTGATCCTGAGCGTGGTGGGATCGGCGGCCGGGCTGCTCCTGGGCCTGGTCATGGCCCAGGGCATGGCCTCCACCGTGGGCTTCGCGGCCGGCGCGCCCGTCTCCCAGATGGTCGTCCCGCCCCAGGGGATCCAGCGGGGGCTCCTCATCGGCCTGGGGGTGACCCTGGTCTCGGCCCTGTGGCCCACCCTGCAGGCGGCCCGCATCTCGCCCCTGCAGGCCCTGGGCGCCCGGGCCCGCACCGACGCTTCCGCCTGGCGCCGGCTGAGCCGCTGGCTAGGGCCGCTGCTCCTGGCCGGGGGCTGGGGGGTCTTCAACTACCTGCCCCTGCGGGAGTCGGTGAGCTGGCCCATCGTGAGCAGCTCGGTCCTGGTCTTCTTCCTGGGCGCGGCCATCAGCGTGGCCCTGGTGGATCGCTGGCTGGAACGGCTGGCCATGCCCGTGGTCTGGGGGCTCTTCGGCCACGTGGGTCGGCTGGGCGCGGCCAACGTGCAGCGGGCCCAGGGCCGCACCCTGGTCACCGTGGCCACCCT
>WGCB01000161.1 GCA_015494005.1 Caldilineaceae bacterium | reverse complement strand
GCCTGGACCGGCGCTGGGGGTTGGAGGCGACGGTGGGCGGCTTCCTGGCTTTCATGGCCGGGGTGGGGATGGCGGCCCTGCTCCTGGTGGTGCGGCCGGCCTTCGCGCCCCCCGCTCCCGTGGACTCGGCCCGCTTCGCCCAGGCCGCGCCCCTGGCCCGCTTCGGGGACGGCCTGGAGCTCCTGGCCGCGGACATCCCCCAGGGCGAGCTGCCCCTGGGCCAGCCCGTGCGCCTGACCCTCTACTGGCGGGCCGCCGCTCCCCTGGCCCAGGACCTGCGCCCGGTGGTGCGCCTGGTCCACCAGGACGGCTGGCTGGCCGCTGAGCGGGATCACAGCCCGGCCCAGGGCCGCTACTCCACGGATCGGTGGCAGCCCGGGGAGATCCTGGCCGATCCCATCCAGCTTGTGCCAGACCCGGCCAGCCCAGGCCTCTACCGGGTGCTGGTGGGGGTGCGACCCTTCGGTGGGGAGTGGCTGCCGGTCCAGCCCGAGGCCCCGGACGGCTTCCTGGAGGTGGGGCGGGTCCGCTACCGGTGAGGTCCAGGCGCAAGCCCTGACTCCACCCTTTCACTCTCCGCCATTTGTCAGACAGGAATCGGTTGTTTACAATAATCCAGCGCAACTCATGTTTACAATAATCCAGCGCAACTCACCAGCAGATCACACAACGGACCCAATCCATGACCGAGAAACGTAGCCTGGGCGACCGGATCGGCAACTGGTTCTTCGGCATCCCCGCGGTGGCCCAGATCTGGGCCAAGCTGCTGGCCCGGGACAGCCAGGCTCAGGGGGACTCGATCCCCTTCGCTCGCCTTGCCAAGCCCCTGGACCAGTGCCGGGCCGCCCTGCTCACCACCGGGGGCATCCACCTGCCCGAGCAGCCTCCCTTCGACATGGAGAACCCGGAGGGGGACGCCAGCTACCGGGAGATCCCCGGGGACGTGGCCCTGGACCAACTGGTCATCACTCACAAATACTACAACCACAAGGACGCGGACGCGGACCCCAACATCATCCTGCCCCTGGACCACTTCCGAGACCTGGCCAGCCGAGGAGTGATTGGCCAAGTGGCACCCCGGCATTTCAGCTTCATGGGTCACATCGAGGGGGCACAGCTGCCCATCCTGGTGGAGCAGACCGCGCCGGAGGTGGCGGCCAAGCTCCGGGCCGACGGGGTGGACTTCGCCTTCCTCACCCCGGCCTGAGGCTACTGCAATCGGTCCGTGGGACTGATCGCACGTGCCATCGAAGCCGTGGGCATCCCCACGGTGACCATCTCCATCGCCAAGGACCTGACCCTGGCCGTGGGTGTGCCTCGGGCCATCTTCGTGAAGTGGCCTCTGGGCCATCCCCTGGGCGAGCCCCACAACCCGGCCCAGCAGCGCACCATGATCTTCCTGGCCCTGCGCCTGCTGCAGGAGGCCCAGGAGCCGGGCATCCTCCAGGAGCCGGGCTTCCGCTGGCGGCGAGAGGAGTACGCGGAGCCGGACTGGAGCCAGCTCCGTTCAGGCCCAGGCGCCCACCCGTAGCGTCTGGAAAACCGGGCCCGGCCCGGGGTTTCCCTTCCGCCTCCCCCTGTTTCCGAGCCCCCGCATTGAACATGGCATCCTTCCACAGCACACCGCTCTTTGGAGTACCCATGGGTCGCAACAACCATCGCAACCATCAACAAGCCGCCATCAGCTGGACCGGGGTCATCCTGGCCTTCTCCCTGAACCTGCTGCTGGTCACCCTGGGGCTCTTCCTGGCCCAGAACGTGGTCTGGCCCCATCTGCTGGAGAACGGCCTGGTGCTGGCCATGGCCCTGCTGGCCGGTGTGATCACCGGCTACTACGTCCAACGTCGGAGCGCAATCCACGCCTTCATCGGAGGGATGCTCAGCGCCCTGGTGCTGACTGTCTTCATCCTGCCGGGCAACTGGAGCTTCAGCCTGCTGGCCGGGGCCCTGTGCGCGACCGGGGGCATCCTGGTGGAGTACCGGGCCCGCCGTCGCTGATCCCGCCGCGCAACGCGCGCCTGGCGCTTTGTTGGCCGCGCCGGGCCTGTGCTACAATTTCTGCTTGTGAATACTGCCTGGAACGTTCTGAACTCTCCCCTCGGTCCGGCCATTGTCCTGATCGTCGGGCTCATAGCGCTGGTCTCCCTGGGGCGTCGCATGTCGCACCCCCGAGGGCAGCGGATCCTGGCCCTCCTCTTCTGGGGAGTGGCGGCCTGGCAGGTCCTGGGACTGCGCCTGCAGCCGGTGGTGCCTGTCTTTGACCGGCCCTGGCGGCCCCCCTTCTCCGTGAGCGGCGCCCACCTCCTCTGGGTGGGGGACGGCTGGAACTGGTACGTCTCCTTCCTGGTGATCCTGCTGGGGGGCGTGGCGGTGATCCTCAACGGGCTGGACAGCTACGCCACCCAGCCCGCCTCCCGCCGGGACCTGCTGCGCAACTCCGTGACCCTGGCCAGCCATCTGGGAGTGCTGGCCACCGCGCTCCTCTTTGTGGGCAGTGGCAACCTGCTCACCGTCACCCTCACCTGGGTGGCCATGGATGTCTTCATCCTGGCCCGGCATGCCTTTGTGCCCGCGGTGGCCTCCGCGTCCTCGGCCCGGGCCAACTACAGCCATGGCCTGAGCCTGCTGGGCGCGCTCCTCCTGCTGGTGAGCCTGCTCCCCGCGGGGAGCCAGGGGCCAGGCCAACCCCTCCAGGGCGGCCAGCTGCCCGGGGAGACGGTCTTCCTCCTGGTCATCGCCTCGGCCATCCGGGCCGGGGCCTACCCCTTCCACTTCTGGCTCCTCTCGGACCGCCCCGATTCCATCCGCCTCTCGGAGTTCTTCTCCGGCTACCTGGTGCCGGCCCTCTGCGGCCTCTGGCTCCTGGGCTGGAGCATCGGCCTGGGCGGCGAATCCATGCTCCTGCGCCCGGAGTTCATCAGCGTGGGGCTCCTGGCCCTGGTGGGCAGCGCCCTAGCCGCCTTCACCGCCACGGGGCGGGGAGCGCACACGGCGTTCGTCCTCATCACCTCTGTGAGCCTGGCCGGGCTGGTGGGGCTCCTCTCCCCATCCAACGGCCCGGAGGCCCTGATCTGGCCCACCACGGCCTTTGCCCTGGGCGGCGGGCTCTGGCTGGTGGGGCAGCGGGCCTGGCGGGAGTGGGGCTGGCAGATCCCGGTGAGCGTGGGCGCGCTGGCCCTGGCAGGGGTGCCCTTCACCCCCGGCTTCCTGACCCAGCCCTTCGTGGCCCGGCTGCTGGAGGGTCAGCTGAGCGTGGGGCCTGCCGGGCTCTTCTTCGGCATCTACATCCTGGCCCAGACCCTCCAGGTGGCAGCCCTGCTCCGCAGCTGGGGCGGGGAGGTCCGGGAGCCCACGGGCCTCCATTTCGCGGTGGTGGCCCGGCTGGTCACCGGCAGCGTGATGCTGGCCCTGCCTCTGGTCCTGGCCGGGCTCTTTCCCCAGGTCATCGCCTCCCTGGCCGCCATGCCCAGCGCCATCCCCGAAGGGCTGGGCAACCCGCCCAGCGCGGTGGCCGGCCCCACAGTCTGGCTGACCCTGGGGCTGCCCCTGCTCCTGGGCATCGTCCTGGCCATGGTGCGGCCCCGGCTGGGCCTGCTGCAGAACGGCTGGTCCGCGGCCATCTCCCGGCTGACCGGGCTGGAGTGGCTCAATCGCCTGTGGGAGTGGGGCACGGTCCAGATCAGCACGGTGTGGGACAACGGCCTGCAGATCGTGGAGGGGGCCGGGTACATCGGCTGGCTCATCGCCTTCATCCTCATGGGGTTCCTCTTCCTGAGTTGAGGGAACCTGGATCTGGGGGAACTTTGGGCCCGAGGTCCACGTTGTGGGGATCTAGGCGGTGAGGGATCGAATCTGACAGAGACTGGAGATTGAGAGAGCGGCAGCTCTAGGGTGGCAGGAACGGTTTGGAAAGGATGGATGGGCGTGGGAGATGTACAGTTTTGGACGTCGCCGCTGACACTGTTTGCCCTGGGAGGCCTGGCGGCCGTCATCATCCTGGCCTGGGACTGGCGGGTTAGCCTGCCGGCCCTGTTGCTGATCCAGGTGGGGCTGGACCAGCTCATGGTCGCCCGCTACGGCATGGCCCCGGCCTGGGCGGTGATCCACATCTTCATCCTGGGGCTCTCGGGGATCATCCTGGGGCTCTCCATGCTCCAGATCGAGACGGAGGGCGGCGCGCCCCACCTGACCAACTGGTTCTTCCGGGCCGTGCTCCTGGCCCTGCTGGGCATCGGCCTGGGGTTCCTGGACGTGCGGGTGCGGTTGCCCCTGCTGGAGGAATCCGCCTCCCTGCTGGTGGTCTGGCTCCTCCTCTGCGGCGTGCTCATCCTGGCCCTCACGGACCGGCCCCTCCACGCCACCTTTGGCCTGCTCCTCTGGTTCATCCCGGTGCAGAGCCTGGCCCCGGTGATCCTGCCCCTGCCGCCTGTGGTGGCCATCCTGGGCAGCGCGCAGCTGCTGGTGGTCCTGGCCTGCAGCTACCTGGTGGTGGCCGAGGACAGCGTCCGGGCCGCCCAGGTGCAGCCCATCACCGAGGTGGTCTTCCCGGTGGACGAATCGCCCCGGCCCGTCCGTCCCAGCGCCCAGCCGACCCTGGTCTGGCAGGCGGTCTGGGCTCGGTTCAGCCGCTGGCCCCTGCCCTTCAAGAGGCGCGCATGATCACCCTGGATCTGCCCACCTTCCTCATCGGCAGCCTGCTGCTGCTGGCTGTGCTCACCTACCTCGTCCGGCGCTGGGAGCGGGGCGTGGCCCTGCTGGCCGCGGCCGTCACCGGCGGGCTGGGCCTCTGGATCTGGCGGGCCAACCTGGACGAGCCCCTGCGTCAGCTCGGGTTCCTGCCGGTTACCGTGGACCTGAAGGGGGTGATCCAGCAGTTCGGCCTGGTGCTCCAGCTCCAGGCCTCCATCCAGCCGGTGGTGGCCCTGAGCCTGCTGCTGGCCGCCGGGGCCTTCCTCCTGGCCGCCCGGGTGAGCCAGGGACGCAGCTTCGTGCCCTTTTCCCTGGGCCTGCTGGTGGGCTATCTGGTCCTCTCCTTGACCGTGGTGGCGCCCCTGCCTCCGGTCCTGATGGCGCCCCTCTTCCTGGTGGCCCTCTCCGCGGGGGGCATCTTCATCCTCCAGGCCGGACGCTTGACGGCCACCGCCGGGCCCCTGCGCACCCTGATCCCGCCGGTCCTGGCCTTCCCCCTCTTCCTGCTGGCCGCCTGGTACATCGAGCAGATCCCCCTCAACCCCCAGGACTTCGGCCCCATCCTGGCCGGGGGGCGGCTCATGGCCCTGGGATTGCTGCTGGTCCTGGCGCCGGTGCCCCTGCACGGGGCTCAGCCGGCCACCGCGCAGACCGCGCCCCCGGTGGTGACGGCCCTGCTCACCCTGCTCTACCAGCTGGCTGTGCTGGACCTGCTCCACCGCACGGTGAACGCCTACCCCTTCGTGGTGGACGCCACCCCCCTCTACCTCTGGCTCCTGGGCGCGGGGGTGATCACCGCGGCCTGGGGCGGGGTGGCCGCGGCCGGCGCCACCCATCCGGGACGGCTCTGGGGCTACGCGGCCCTCCACGACTGGGGGCTGATCCTCATGGCCCTGGCCCTGCCCGGCAACCGGGGCTGGCCCCTGGTGATCTTCCTCTTCACCCTGCGGGCGGTGAGCCTGCTCACCGGGGCCGCGGGGCTCTCCCAGATGGAGGAGGAGGCCGGGACCATCGCCCTGCCTGGCCTCCAGGGGGTGGGGAGCCGACTGCCCTGGAACACCGCGGCCTTCCTGCTGGGGGTCCTGGGCCTGGCTGGCTTCCCCCTGAGCGCCGGCTTCACCGGCCACTGGGCCGCGCTGCAGAGCGTGGCGGAGAACGACTGGCGCCTGGCCGCGGTGGCCCTCATCGCCTCCGCGGGGGTGGTCTTCGGCGCGGTGCGGCTGGTGCGGGTCTTCTTCGGCCCCCTGGTGAACCGCAGCCTGCCCGCGGAGCAGCCCGTCTCGGCCTGGACGGCCATCCTGGCCCTGATCATCACCGCCAGCCTGGCCGTCTCGCCCCAGCTGTTGGAGGGGCCGGTGAACCGGATCCTCATCGCATTTGGCCGCTGATCCGCGGCAAAGGAGCGTGGCGGTATGAGCATCTCTGGGCAGCGGCCCTCCTCCCGCCTGAGCGGTTTCTACCAGAAGAGCCTGGACGAACGGGTGCGCATCCTGGCCGAGTGGGCCCAGCTCACCCCGGCGGAGGTGGCGGCCCTGCAGGAGGGGCTGGGTTTGGCCCAGGCGGACAAGATGATCGAAAATGTGGTGGGCCGTTTCAGCCTGCCCCTGGGCATCGGCGCCAACTTCATCGTCAACGGCCAGGAGCGGCTGGTGCCCATGGCCATTGAGGAGCCGTCGGTGGTGGCCGGCGTCAGCTACGCGGCCCGGCTGGCTCGGGCCGGGGGCGGCTTCCGGGCCGGCAGCACGGAGCCGGTGATGATCGCCCAGATCCAGCTCCTGGACGTGCCCGACCCGGCCCAGGCGGAGCAGGCCATCCTGGCGGCCAAGGAGCGGCTCCTGGCCCTGGCCAACACCAGCCCCACCATCGCCCAGCTGGGCGGCGGCCCGGTGGACGTCCAGGTGCGTCAGCTGCCGGAGACGGAAGCGGGGCCCATGACCATCGTCCACCTGCTCTTCGACACCCGGGACGCCATGGGGGCCAACGCGGTGAACACCGCGGCGGAGATCATCGCCCCTCACCTGGAGCAGCTCAGCGGCGGCCGGGCCCTGCTGCGCATCCTGAGCAACCTGACGGACCAGCGCCGGGCCTGGGCCGAGGTGACCATCCCCGTCCGGGCCTTCAGCACCATCGACTACCCAGGCCGGGAGGTGGCCCAGGGCATCGTGGCGGCCAACGCCTTCGCCCTGGCGGACCCCTACCGGGCGGCCACCCACAACAAGGGCATCTTCAACGGGATCGACGCGGTGCTCCTGGCCACGGGCAACGACTGGCGGGCGGTGGAAGCTGGCGGCCACGCCTACGCGGCCCGGGACGGCCGCTACCGGGCCCTGACCGAGTGGCGGCTGGTGGAGGAGCCCACGCCCAGCCTCTTCGGGCGGCTGGAGATGCCCCTGGCTGTGGGCATCGTGGGGGGCGCCACCCGCGCCCATCC
The DNA here is from genome assembly GCA_015494005.1 of Caldilineaceae bacterium. Classification (GTDB taxonomy): domain Bacteria; phylum Chloroflexota; class Anaerolineae; order Caldilineales; family Caldilineaceae; genus S144-5. The sequence goes on along the minus strand of WGCB01000161.1, from coordinate 365 downwards.
CACGGCCCAGGTGGCCCTGAAGATCCTGGGGGTGGAGAGCGCCCGGGAGCTGAGCGAGATCCTGGCTGCGGTGGGGCTGGCCCAGAACCTGGCCGCGCTGCGGGCCCTGGCCACCCACGGCATCCAGCGGGGACACATGCGCCTCCACGCCCGGCAGGTGGCCGTCGCCGCCGGGGCCCAGGACGAGGAAGTGGACGAGATCGCCCGGCTGCTGGTCCAGGAGGGACAGATCCGCCTGGCCCGAGCCCGGGAGCTGCTGGAGGAATATCGAAGACCGGATGACCGGGGACCGGATGACAAGGTAAGGGGGAGCTGGTGACACCTCACCCCTCCCCAGCCACTGACGTGGCTTCCCCTCCCCTCTC
>WGCB01000160.1 GCA_015494005.1 Caldilineaceae bacterium | reverse complement strand
GTAGAGGACAGCCCGGATGCTCTCCAGCCCGGGGCTGGCGATGGGGCCCGGCGGCAACCCGGGATAGAGGTAGGTGTTGTAGGGGCTATTCACCTGGCTGTACTCAGCTAGGGAGACCGGCGTCTTCCACCACTGACCGCTCTCCGGCTGGTAGCCCATGGCGTACTGGACCGTGGGATCGGCCTCCAGCCGCATGCCGGCGGCCAGCCGGTTCAGGTAGACCCCCGCGATGCGGGCCCGCTCCTCTGGGAGCACTGCCTCCCGCTCCACGATGCTGGCCAGGGTCAGCGCCGCGTGGAGGTCCAGGTCCGTGGCCCCCTCCGCCACCGCCTGCTCGTGGAGGGGGGCAACCTTGGCCCCGAAGCTGTCCAGCTGGCGGCGAAGGAGGTCCAGGGCTGTGGCCCCCTCCGCGGGGAGCTGGTAGGTGTCGGGGAAGAGGTAGCCCTCCAGGCTGGCCCCGGCCGGCCGGGCCGAGAGGAAGCCATAGCCGCTCACGTCCAGCCCGGTCAGATCCCCCAGCTGGGCCCGGCGCCGGTACTCCTCCCCGTCCAGCACGCCGGCCTGGCTCAGGAAGTCGGCGGTCTGCTCCAGCCGCCAACCCTCGGGGATGGTCACCGTGATACTGGCGGCCTGGGCGTTCTGCAGGGCCTCCACGATGGCCACCATGGACATGCTGGGGCTGAGCACGAAGGTTCCCGCCTCCAGGCGGTTGGCCACCCCTTGGACCCGCACGTAGGCCTCGAAGAGGGTGGCGTCCCGGATCAGCCCCTTGGCCTGGAGCTCCTGGGCGATGGCCCGGGCCGGGGTGCCGGGCTCCACCACGAAACGCACCGGCCGTTGATCCATGCTGGCTGGGCGCTGGAGCTCATCCCGGTGGCTCTCCAGGTAGCTGGCCAGCATGTCCGCCCGGCTGCATCCGGCCAGGGCACCGCCCAGGATCCCCAGGAGCAGGGCCAGGACGGTGAGGCGCCGGATGGATGCCAGGGCGCAGGCGGAGCGAGCCGAGGGGTCAGTGGTTGGACGCATCGGTGGCAGGCTGGGTGGACAGGGGATCCTGGGGAGAGGACTTGCCGCTGCTGCGGAAGAGGGGGTCTTCCTTGAAAAGACGACGCAGACCCTGTTCCAGGGTCACCCGGGGCCGATAGCCCAGCAGCTGCTCCGCCCTGCGGATGTCCGCCACCAGCTGCTGGATGCCGCCGCTCTTCTCCCGGTTGTGGAGCACGTTGGGGCGGCGCCCCACGGTGGCCCCGATGAGCTCCACCAGCTGATTGATGGAGGTGCTCTGGCCGGAGCCCACGTTGATGATGGTCTGGTCTACCTGGCTGGCCGTGGCCGCGGCCACCAGGGCGTCCACCACGTCGTCGATGTAGACGAAATCCCGGGACTGGCGGCCGTCGCCGAAGACGATGACCGAGCCTCCCTGGACGATCTGGCGCATGGCGTAGGGGATGATGGGGGCGTGGCTGGGGGGCAAGGGCTGGCCTGGCCCGTAGGCGTTGAAGATGCGCAGGGCCACGGCCTCGAAGCCGCTCAACCGGCCCATGGTGAAGAGGTACTGCTCCGCGGCCCGCTTGCTCACCGCGTAGGGGACGCCGGGCCGGCACCGGGCCTCCTCGTCCACGGGCTGGCGCTGCTGGTCCCCGTAGACCGTGGCGCTGCTGCCCAGGATCACCCGGCCCACGCCCACGTCCCGGCAGGCCTCCAACAGGGCCACCGTGCCGCCCACGTTCACGTCGTTGTACTCCCGGGGATAGAGGATGGAGGCGGGCACGCTCACCTTGGCGGCCAGGTGATAGACCACATCCACGCCATGGAGCAGGGACCAGAGGTTGGGCACGTCCCGCACATCGCCCCGGCGGAAGAAGATGTCCGGGGCCAGGCGGGAGGGATCCCCGCTGCTCAGATCGTCCACCACGCGCACGTGGTGTCCCTGACGGTGCAGGCGATTGGCCAGGTGGGTGCCGATGAAACCGGCGCCTCCGGTGATGAGTATGTTCATGCGTTTTTTCCTGGATCGGACTTTGTCCGTGAACGTTCGCCACATGGCCGGGATGGGGGGCTGCCGCTGGAGTGTCGCAGCGGTCGAAGCCAGGCTGCGATGGGGGGGCATGTCCGCAACGGATGCTGCCCGCGCAGTATAGCACTGGCCGACAGCTGGGGGCAAATGGATCCGGCCGAACTGCTGAAACGTTCAGGCCAGAAAGCCCAGGCTAGCGGTTTACCCATGAAAAAGGCTTTCTGCTATACTGAACGGACCGTCGGGCCCTTTTCCCACACGCCTGGATGCACACACTTCGATGCACACCTCAGCAGGTCGGGGAGGGGCCCCAATGGCACAGGCATGGGCGTCATCGGCCCAAGCCTCACAGACAGGAGCGCGACGTGCGGGTGCTGGTCACAGGGATCGCCGGGTTCGCCGGCAGCCATCTGGCCGACTTTCTGCTGGACGAGACGGACGTGGAGGTCCACGGCATCGTCCACCGGCACCAGTGGCGCATCCGCCACCGCCTGGAGCAGCTCCACCTGCATCGGGGCGACCTGCGCAACCCCCTCTGGGTGAGCGAGGTGGTCCAGGAAGTGCAGCCGGACCGCACTTTCCACCTGGCCGCCTGGAGTGACGTGGGCGGGAGCTGGCGCCAGCCCTGGAACGCCTACGAGCTGAACATCCTGGCACAGCTCAACCTGCTGGAGGCCCTGGTGCGGGCCATGCCGGAGGCCCCCGTCCTGGTGGTGACCTCCAACGAGGTCTATGGCCTGGTTCAGCCAGAGGATCTGCCCATCGACGAGGAGACGCCCTTCCGGCCCAACAGCCCCTACGGGGTGAGCAAGATCGCCCAGGACATGATGGCGCTCCAGTATTGGAACAGCCATCGCCTGCCCACGGTTCGGGCCCGGAGCTTCAACCACATCGGCCCCCGCCAGTCGGACGACTTCGTGGCCAGCGCCTTCGCCCGGCAGATCGCGGCCATCGAGGCCGGCCTCCAGCCGCCAGTGCTGCGGGTGGGGAACCTGGACGCGGTGCGGGACTTCACCGACGTGCGGGACGTGGTGCGAGCCTACTGGCTGCTCCTGGAAAAGGGCGAGCCGGGCCAGGTCTACAACGTGGGCAGCGGCCAGGGGCGGCCCATCCGCTGGCTGCTGGACACCCTGCTGGAGATGACCTCCATGGACATCGACGTGCAGCTGGACCCGGAGCGCCTGCGCCCCAGCGACGTGCCGGTGAGCATCTGCGACAACCGGCGTCTGGTGGCCGCCACCGGCTGGCAGCCCCGCATCGACCTGCGCCGCACCCTCCAGGATCTGCTGGACTACTGGCGCCGGGAGATCGCCCTGGAGGGACGCTGATCAACACTTCAGACAAGGAGACATGGAGATCACAGACAAGGAGACCAGGAGACAGGGAGCGGGCGGCAGGATGACCGCCCGACCACCCAGTTATCCAAGCCTATTCCCCCAACGTAAGTTCAACCACGGAAGGAGCAGACCATGCCCACAGCATTGATCACCGGTGTCACAGGCCAGGACGGCAGCTACCTGGCGGATTTCCTCCTGGAGAAAGGCTACCAGGTGGTGGGGATGGTGCGGCGGACCAGCACCATCAACTTCGACCGCATCAAGCACATCCAGGGCAAGATCGAGATCGTCCAGGGGGATCTCCTGGACCAGATGAGCCTGATCAGCATCCTCCAGGAGTACCGCCCCCAGGAGGTCTACAACCTGGCGGCTCAGAGC
>WGCB01000159.1 GCA_015494005.1 Caldilineaceae bacterium | reverse complement strand
GAGGACCACGTTGCCGTGGGCGATGGAGCGGGCGTACTCGTTGATGTCGTCGATGGCGAACTGGGTTACGTCTACGGCCGGTTCCTCCGGCTGGGGCGTCTCGACGCTGCCGTTGGATGCGCCGTTAACTGGCTTGTTCATGGTCGTCTTTCCTTCCTGAGATGATGGTGGAACGATCTGCACGGATCTGCACTGAGAGACCGGGGCAACCCACCGGGGCGCCGGTCATGGGGAGCCCCGCAGGGCCCTCCGAGAACAGCTGGGTAAGGTCGCTAAGGCCATCGTCCATGCCCATCACCTCCTTTCCTTGGAACAGGCGCCAGGTGGTGTGACTCGTGTTACTCCATGTGGCGCTACAGCACAAAGCTCTGGCGACGGCGCAGGGTGGCGCCGTTGCCGTGGTAGAATCGACGTCCGTTGGGGGCTGGCTGGGAAACCCGCCGGGCCATCTCCTGCCGTTCCGGTCCGTCCGGCCTGGGGGCCAGGTTGCGGCAGATGGAGACCATGGTGGCCACCGCCTGGACCGGATAGGCGCCCACCGCGGTCTCCCCGCTGAGCATCACCCCGTCCGCTCCGTCCAAGAGGGCGTTGGCTACGTCGCTCACCTCGGCCCGGGTGGGCCGGTGGTTCTGGGTCATGCTCTCCAGCATCTGGGTGGCCACCACCACCGGCTTCCCGGCCAGCTTGCAGGCCCGGACGATCTGCTTCTGGAGCAGGGGGAGCTGCCAGGGGCTGGTCTCCAGGGCCAGGTCGCCCCGAGCCACCATGACGCCATCCCCGGCCTGGATGATATCGGCCAGGTTCTGCACCCCGTCCGGGCGCTCGATCTTGGCCATGATGTGCGGGGCCTGGCCTCGAGGATGGGCCGCCTGGGCCAGTTCCCGCAACTCTACCACGTCCGCGGCGCTGCCAGCAAAGCTGAGGGCGATCCAATCCACGCCCAGCCCCACCGCGAAGACCGCGTCGGCCCGGTCCTTGTCCGTCAGCGCCGGGATGGGCAGGGGGACGAAGGGCACGTTCACCCCCTTGCGGGAGCGCACTGTGCCTGGATGGACCACCCGGCAGTGGACGTGCCCGGCCACCACCTGGACCACCTCCAGCTCGATGAGCCCATCGTCGATCAGGATCCGGCGGCCCGGCTCCAGGTGCGGGGCCAGGTCGAAGTCCACCGGCAGGATCGGCGGTCGCGACCCTGCCGGCGAGCCTTCCGCCGGGATGGGCTCCCGGGCATCCACGTCCATCCCTACCAGGACCACTTCCTGCCCCTGGGCCAGCTCCACGGGCTCCTCCAGCCAGCCCACGCGCACCTTGGCTCCCTGGAGATCCGCCAGCAGGGCTACCCGCTGCCCGCTGATCCGGGCCGCTTCCCGGACCAGTCGGGCCATCTCCTGGTGAAAGGCGTAGTCGCCGTGGCTGAAGTTGAGGCGGGCGACGGTCATGCCCGCGCGGATCATGGCGGTCAGGGTCTCCACACGGGCACAGGCGGGTCCGATGGTAGCGATGACGTCGATCATGGGGGCTACTTCACCTCTTTGGCGTCCAGGAAGCTCATCATCCGGCGCAGCTGCCGGCCCACCTGCTCGATGGGCAGCTGCTGCTCCTGGGCTCGGATGGCCAGGTACTTCTTGCCGCCGCTGTGGTACTCGTCCATCCACTCCTCCGCGAAGGCGCCGGAGCGGATCTCCTCCAGGATCTGGCGCATGGCTTCCCGGGTCTCATCGGTGATGACCCGAGGGCCGCTGCGGTAGTCGCCGTACTCCGCGGTGTCGCTCACGCTGTAGCGCATGTAGCTGAGCCCGCCCTCGTACATCAGGTCCACGATGAGCTTCAGCTCGTGGAGGCACTCGAAGTAGGCGATCTCCGGCTGGTACCCTGCGTCCACCAGGGTGTCGAAGGCGCTCTTCACCAGCTCGCTGACCCCGCCGCAGAGGACCACCTGTTCGCCGAAGAGGTCCGTCTCCGTCTCCTCCTCGAAGGTGGTCTGGAGCACACCAGCCCGGGTGCAGCCCAGCCCCTTGGCGTAGGCCAGGGCGTACTCCAGGGCGTGGCCCGAAGCGTCCTGGTGGACGGCCACCAGCGCCGGCACGCCGGAGCCCTCCTGGAAGACCTCCCGCACCCGGTGGCCCGGGGCCTTGGGCGCCACCATGGAGACGTCCACATCCTCCGGCGGCACGATCTGGCCGAAGCGGATGTTGAAGCCGTGGGCGAACATGAGGGTGTTGCCCGGCTCCAGGTGAGGGGCGATCTGCTCCTGGTAGACCTGGCCCTGGATGGGATCCGGGATCAGGATCATGATCATGTCCGCTTCCTTGGTGGCGTCGGCCACGCTCATGACCTTCAGGCCATCCGCTTCGGCCTTGGACCAGCTCTTGCTGCCCTCGTGCAGGCCGACCCGCACGTCCATGCCGCTGTCCTGCAGGTTCAGGGCGTGGGCGTGGCCCTGGCTGCCGTAGCCGATGATGGCGATCTTGCGCCCTTTCAATCGTTCCAGGTCTGCTTGGTTCTCGTAGTAGATGGTTGCCATGAGATCGTCACTTTCTGTGGTTGCTTTCTGTGGTTGAGTGTGAAGGTGTTGTTGGGTTGCTGGGAACCGCAAACGCGTCTTCGTCTAGCCGTGGCCGTTGCTCTGGGCCCGCCAGACCGCGGTGCCTCGTTTTCGGGATCGGCCGGAGCGGCCCCGCAGCAGGGCCACCCGGCCCGTGCGCACCATCTCCTTGATGCCGAAATTCTGGAGCAGATCGATGGCCGAGTCCACCTTCTCCTCCGTGCCCACCAGCTGGATGACCATGCTGTCCAGGGCCACGTCCACGATCTGGCCCCGGTAGATGTCCACAAACTGCATGATCTCCGAGCGGGTTTCCGGGGTGGTGCGCACCCGGACCAAGGCCATCTCTCGGATCACCGCCGGCTTCTCGGAGATGTTCTCCACTCGGATCACATCCACCAGCTTGATCAGCTGCTTGACCACCTGATCCACCATACGGTCGTCGCCGTCCACCACGAAGGTCATGCGGCTGACGCCGGGCGTCTCGCTGTGGCTGACCTGTAGGCTGTCGATGTTGAAGTTGCGGCGCCGCAGCAGGCCGGAGACCCGGTTCAGCACGCCGGGTTTGTCCCGCATCCAGGCCACCAGGGTGTGTTTCATGGTTGCACCTCGTTCTTCAAGGGAAATTGGAAGTTGGAAGTTGGAAGCTGGCATGGCTGGCATGGCTGGCATGGGGATCACCAGCCCGGCTGCACACCGCTGTAGCCCTGGACCACCCGGGGCTTGGGCCGGCGGATCAGGTCGTCCACTGCCGCGCCCGGGGCCACCATGGGGTAGACGTTCACCTCCTCCTTGACCTGGAAGTCGATGAGGAAGGGGCCGGGCGTGGCGATGGCCTTCTCCAGGGCCGGCACCACTTCGTCCGGTTTGCGCACTGTCAGGCCGGGGATACCGTAGGCCTCGGCCAATTTCGCGTAGTCTGGGGAGAGAACCGGGGTTCCGGTGTAACGCTTCTCGTAGAAGAGCTGCTGCCACTGGCGGACCATGCCCAGGAAGCCGTTGTTGATGATGGCGATCTTCACCGGCAGCTTCTCCTGCTGGAGCACGGCCAGCTCCTGGAGGGTCATCTGGAAACCCCCGTCCCCAGCCACGGCCCAGACCAGCCGGTCCCGGTTGGCGATCTGGGCGCCGATGGCCGCAGGCAGGGCGTAGCCCATGGTGCCCAGGCCGCCGCTGGTCAGGAGCTGGCCGGCCTGCTCGTGGATGAAGTACTGGGCCTCCCACATCTGGTGCTGGCCCACGTCCGTGACGACGATGGGGGGCGCGCCCGGGGCGTCGTGGCTGGTGTGCCAGAGCTGGCGGATGACGAAGGGCGGGATGAGCTCGTCCACCTCCAACTGGAGGATGTCCGTCTCCTCCGTCTCCTTGCGCCACTCGTCCAGCTCCCGGATCCAGACCTGGTGCTTCCGGGGCTCCACCAGGGGCAGGAGGGCAGGCAGGGTCTCTCCTAGGTCTCCGATGACGGCCAGATCCGGCACCACGTTCTTGCCCACCTCGGCCCGGTCCAGCTCGAAGTGGATGATCTTGGCCTGCTTGGCGAAGCGGTCCAGCCTGCCGGTGATGCGGTCATCGAAGCGCATGCCCATGGCGATGAGCAGGTCGCAGCTCTGGATGGCCCGGTTGGCGTAAGCCTCCCCATGCATACCGCCCATGCCCAGGCTCAGGGGATGGGTCTCGGGCAGGGTGCCCGTCCCCAACAGGGTGGTGACCACCGGGATCTCCGCCTTCTCCACCAGCTCCTGGAGCTTGTCGGCCACGCCGGCCAGCTGGATGCCGTGGCCAGCCAGGATCAGAGGGCGCTCGGCCTTGTTGATCATCTCCGCCGCGGCCTTCAGGATCTCCGGATCGTAGTCGGGCCAGGGCTCGAAGCCGGGCAGCTCGATCTCGAAATCGTAGCGGAAGAGGCCGGTGTCGTTCTGCACGTCCTTGCAGATGTCGATGAGCACCACGCCGGGCCGGCCTTCCCGGGCGATGTAGAACGCCTCCTTCAGGATCAGGGGCAGCTCGTTGACGTCCGTGACCAGGTAGTTATGCTTGGTGATGGGCTGGGTCACCCCGACCACGTCCGACTCCTGGAAGGCGTCGGTGCCCAGCAGGTGGGTGGGGACCTGTCCGGTGATGGCCACGATGGGGACACTGTCCATCTGGGCCGTGGCCAGGCCAGTGACCAGGTTGGTGGCGCCAGGGCCGCTGGTGGCCATGCAGACGCCCACCTTGCCGGTGGAGCGGGCGTAGCCGTCGGCCATGTGGGCCGCGCACTGCTCATGGCGGACCAGGACGTGGTGGATGCGGCCGGCTGCCTCGTGGGGGGAGAGGGCGTCGTAGGTGGGCAGGATGGCCCCGCCCGGGTGGCCGAAGACGGTGTCCACCCCTTCCCGGAGCAGGGCTTCCCAGACCATCTGGGCGCCGGTCATCTCCTGGGGCGGCTCTTCCTTCGGCCTTGCAGCTTGGGGATCGGATTGACTGGTGGATTCGGTCATGATGTTCTCTCCTGCGGATCGAAAATGGTAGAGACCTCAGGGTGAAATGAAGACGAATACACGTGAGCAGCGGAACGGTTTATGGAAAACGAGGTGAGCAGGATGGTGGGCCCTTCCCTATCTCTGCGTGGCCTCGCCTGGATAACAAAAAACCCTTCCCGGTTGGGAAGGGTCTACGTTGACCTGCGGGAGGCGGCTACTGCTGCGGCACCCCCGTCACTTCTCCAACCCGAAATGGCCCCAGGCCGCCGATAATGCGTACGGCCACGAGGCTAATAAGGATGCTAAGAAGCAGGTTGGAGAGCATGGGCAACATGGACATGGATCTGCCTGTTATGGAACAGCTGCCTGGGGATTTCGCCTGAGAGGATGCGGCGTTGCACCCATCGCACCGGGAAACCGGTCAGGAAACGCCGTTGTCTGAGCTGACCGAGGCTGGGGGCTATTATAAAACGAGACGCAGAACTTTTGCAACTCGGGATAATGCACAAAAATGCAATGACACAGAGCGTTCCGGACACCCATCCCTTTCCCTCCGAGAGTGGGCGGGGCAAGAAGCGGGCTCGCCCCGCCTATGGGCGCCCTGGGGCCTCCTCTTGCGTTTTTCGGGACTTGCGCTTTTCCCCAGATGTGCTATCCTGGACTTAGTCTATCCTACACTCGCCTTACCCACCCTTGTCACC
>WGCB01000158.1 GCA_015494005.1 Caldilineaceae bacterium | reverse complement strand
GGAGAGGATGCGGGCTCGCTCCTCCGGGTCGGTGGTCCGCTCCAGGCGCTGGCTCACGTCCATGAGCATCTGGTAGTCCACCAGAGGGGCCACCGCGGTGAGCAGCGTGCCCACGACCATCTTCCCCTGTTCGTTGTCCTCCCAGTGCTCCAGGAGCAGGTCCAGGAGCTCGTCCCGGGTCATCTCCGGTCGCAGCTGGTCCAGGGCCTTGCGCACCTCTTCCTCCTGGGCCTTGATCGCCTGGCCGGCCTCGGTGTTTTCCAGGAGGAATTCCCGCACCCGAGCCAGCTGCTCGGCCAACTCCTCCTGCCCTTGGGCCCGGTAGGTGAGGAGGAGCCGGTTGAGCAGGCTGAAGAGTTCCTGGTCCACCAGAGATTTCTTCTGCTCCAGGAGGAGGCGCATGGCCGTCGGGTCGTTGCTGATCTTGGCCAGGCCCTGAAGCAGCTCCACCTGGTCTCCCTGGCGGCGGAGCATCTCCGGGGTGACGCCCTCGAACTCCCAGAGCTTCTCCATGAGCCGGTTCCAGTCGAAGAACTGCTGGGGCCGCAGCATGTAGCCCCGGCGAGCTTCCCCGGGCAGCTTGGCCATGAGGGCCTGGGTCAGCTCGCCGATGATCTTCTGGGTCTGCTCACCGGAGAGGCCGGCCTGGGAGGGGAGGAAGATGCCCAGGAACTCGTGCTCCGGGTCGTGGATGAGCAGGGGCGCGCTCAGGGGACCGCCCGCACCGCACTTGGGGCAGACCGCCACGTTGATCTGCCCGCCCAGGAGCAGGGGGCGCAGCTCCGGGTTGGCGCCCAGGTCCACGATGCTGAAGACGGGGGCCACGAAGGGCGTGCCACAGTTGGGGCACTGGACCTGCACCCCGGCCGGGGGGAAGAGGAGTTGCGGCGCCCCTGAGGGCCCGGCCTGCCCTTCCCCGGCCTGGGATGTCCCCGGGGCGGACTCGGCCTGGGATCCGGGCTGCTCGCCGGATTGCGCGGCCTGCTCGGCCTGCGCCGGCGCCTCCGCGGTCTCTTTCGCTGTCTCCCGGCGGCGGGCGAAGCCCTTGGGGAGTTCGATCTTGCCCTCCGGCTTGGGCTTGTTGTCGCTGCCGGGTGTCCACAGTTCGCTCATGAGGTAAAAGTCCGTTCCAGTGTAGGATGAAGAATCTAGGGTTTGTGGTTGGGAGTTGGAAGTTGGGAGCTAGAAGTTGGGAGCTAGGAGTCGGCGTTGGCCTGCTCCCGTTCTCGGGCCAGGGCCAGGAGCTCCTCCTCGGTGATGGTCTTGACGCCCAGGGCCTGGGCCTTGGCCAGCTTGCTGCCCGGGTTCTCCCCCACCACCACGTAGTCGGTGCTGCGGCTGACGCTGCTGGTGACCTTCCCGCCCCGGTCCTCGATGAAGGCGATGGCCTCGTTGCGGGTGAAGTGGGGCAGGGTGCCGGTGATGACGAAGCGCAGCCCGGCGAAGGGCTTGGGCCGCTCCTCTTTGACTTCCGCCTCCGGCTCCTCCACCCGGACGCCCAGGCTGTCCAGCTCCCGGATGAGCTGGCGGTTGGGCTCCAGGGAGAAGTATTGGGCGATGCTCTGGGCGATCTTGGGGCCGATGCCCTCAATGGCGGCCATCTCCTCCTCCGAGGCGTCCATGAGCCGGTAGAGGCTGGGGAAGTGCTGCACGATCAGCTCGGCCACCACCGAGCCCACGAAACGGATGCCCAGGCCGAAGAGCAGGCGGTGGACCGGCCGGTTCTTGCTCTCCTCCACGGCCTGGCGCAGGTTCTCCACCCGCTTGGGGCCGTAGCCCTCCAGCTTCAGGATCTCGTCCCAGGGCAGGCGGTAGATGTCGGCCAGATTCTTGATGAAGCCCTTGGCCGTGAAGAGCTCCGCCTGCTTGCTGCCGAAGCCCCGGATGTCCATCGCACCCCGGGAGACGAAGTGCTCCACCCGGCGCACCAGCTGAGCCGGGCAGGCGTTGTTCACGCAGTAGACCGCCACCTCGCCAGGTGGGCGGACCAAGGGCTGGCCACAGGAGGGGCAGGTGGTGGGCATGCGCCAGATGCGCTCCTGGCCTGTGCGCAGCTCCTTGATCGGCCGCAGCACCTTGGGGATCACCCCGCCGGCCCGGGTGACCAGCACCTTGTCCCCGATGCGGATGTCCAGCTCCCGGATGTAGTCCTCGTTGTGCAGGGTGGCGGACTTGACGATCACCCCGCCGATCTCCACCGGCTCCAGCACGGCCACCGGGGTGATGACGCCGGTGCGCCCCACGTTCACCTGGATGTCCAGCAGGGTGGTGACCACCTCCTCCCCGCCGGACTTGTAGGCGATGGCCCAGCGGGGGTCCTTGCCGGTGTAGCCCAGCATCTCCTGGAGCTCGAAGGAGTCCACCTTGACCACCACGCCGTCGATCTCGTAGGGCAGACGATCCCGCAGCTCGTGCCAGTGGACCACGTACTCCACCAGCTCGTCGAACTGGCTGTCCTGGTAGTGGCGATTCTCCGGGCAGACCGGGAAGCCCAGGTTCCGCAGGTAGTCGAAAGCCTCCCACTGGGAGCGAGGGGGGTTCTCCGCGCCCTCGACGACCAGGATCTGGTAGACCCAGAGCTTGATGGGCCGCTGGGCCGTGACGCTGCTGTCCAGCTGGCGCAGGCTGCCGGCCGCGAAGTTGCGGGGGTTGGCGAAGGTGCGCTCCCCTCGCTCCGCCTGGCGCCGGTTGAACTCCTGGAAGTCGGCCACGTCCACGTAGGCCTCCCCCCGGACCACCAGCCGAGCCGGGGGCTCCATCTTCACGTCCCCCACCGGGATGCGCAAGGGCAGAGAACGCACGGTGCGCAGGTTGGGGGTGATGTCCTCGCCCACCTCGCCGTCGCCCCGGGTGGCGCCCAGGACGAAGAGGCCGTGGTCGTAGTGGAGGACGACGGTCAGGCCGTCGAACTTGGGCTCCACCGTGTAGGCCAGCTCCCCCCGGCGTTCCTCGGGCAGCAGGCGCAGGATGCGTTGACGCCAGGCCCGAAGCTCCTCCTCGTTGAAGGCGTTGGCCAGGCTGAGGACGGGCACGGGGTGCCGCACCCGGCGGAAGCGGTCCGATACGAAGCCCCCCACCCGCACCGTCGGGCTGTCCGGCGTGCGGAACTGAGGGTACTTCTCCTCCAGCTCCTGGAGCTCCAGGAAAAGGGCGTCGAACTCCGCGTCGCTGATGATGGGGTCGTCCAGCACGTAGTAGCGGTACTGGTGGTAGCGGACCAGCTCCCGCAGGTGCTCGATGCGTTGGCGGATCTGCTCCAGGTCCTCGCCGGTGGCCTCCGCGGGCGCGGACTCCTGGGCGCCGGTCTCGGCTGTCTCTGCCGCGGTCTCAGGGGTGGGGGTTTCAGGATCCATGGACTGTCCGTTCGGTCCTTGTGAACATCGTGTTGCGGAAATCGGCTCGCAGAGCTCGTTCTGGCTCTACGGGGCGGGGAGCAGGAAATCCCCGGCCACCCAGCCCACCAGCTGATCCTCCGGGTCGTCCGCCACCTGGACCCGGTACCAGCGGTAGCCGTCCACCTCCACCGGGTAGCTGGTGAACTCGCTCCCTGGCTCCAGGACCAGGAAGGCCCGACCGTCCAGGT
>WGCB01000157.1 GCA_015494005.1 Caldilineaceae bacterium | reverse complement strand
GTTCAAGTCGAACCGGGACGGCGGCGAAGCCATCTTTGTCATGGATCCCGACGGGTCGAACATCGGGAAGTTAACCGCGCCGTGGCCATACCAGCGGGCGAAAAGCCTGGAGGTGTTCGACGAGAAGCGGCAGTTCATGACATTCGTACGCGAGTCTGCCAATGGCACCCAGATTTTTGTCCGGGATTTCCAGTTCAACACGGACTTGGAAGTCACCCGGTTCGGTTCCGGCACTTCCTGGGATCCGGCCATCACACGGGATGGATGGCGCATCGCATTCGTCTCCAATGAGCCAGGCAATGACGAGATCTTCGTCGTCAACCGGGACGGAAGTGGCCTGCAACGGCTCACCTTCAACGACTGGGAATGGGATCGGCATCCCAGTTGGTCCCCAGATGGCTCGGAGATCGTTTTCTGGTCAAACCGGGAGGGCAGACGCCGGCAGCTTTACATCATGTCCGCGGACGGCACGAATGTACGGCGCATCAGTGACGGCTACGCAGATGATTGGGATCCTGTCTGGGTGAAATCACGGTAACCCGGATCTGCTTTCACAGCAGAGCACAACAAAGCCAAAAGCAAACTTGCTTAACAGCAGGCCTCCTGCAGCCAGCTATCCGGTTGACTGCAGGAGGCCCTTTGACTTTGAGAGACATTTCCCGCCCGTTGTTGCCTACAACCTTTCCTGACAATCCTTTATTCCATATAGAATTTTAATTTCTTTCTTATTCGATTCTCGGACAATCTCGGTACACTATTCATATACGGATTACTGGATAAATCCACTACGCCTCGGGCCAACGACAAAGACATCATTCAAACAGCCCACCCCTTCGTATATCTCTCGGCACCGGACTCAGCCTTCTCTTCGACTGCCCCATGCCATGGACAACTACTTTCAAGCACAACGTGGGAGCGCAACCATGACCAATGCCGCCCGAATGACCTTGGACCGATACGAGAACATCATCGACGACGAGAAACTGATCCTCGTGGTGGACGATGAGGCCGATCTGCGACGGTTACTGCGAGTTTCCCTGGAGTGGGTTGGATACAAGGTGATCGAAGCCTCCGACGGGGAGGAGGCGCTGGCGAAATTCGACAAGTACTCCGTCGACCTGGTGTTGCTCGATGTCATGATGCCAAAGGTGGACGGCTTGCAGGTCTGCACGGAGCTCCGCAAACGCTCCAACGTACCCATCATCATGCTGACGGCACTCAACGACCAAGACAGCGTTGTCCGAGGCTTGGAGATGGGAGTGGACGATTTCATCGGCAAACCTTTCATCTTCCGCGAACTCATCGCTCGCATCCGGGCCATTCTGCGCCGAGTGGACTGGCTGAAGAACCAGTCCACTTCCAAGATCATCGCAGTGGGGGATGTGGTCCTGGACAACGAAGCCCACCAGGTGACAGTGCGGGGAGAGGCAGTCTACTTGACCCCCACAGAGTATCGGCTTCTTCAATACCTGATGAGCCACCCCAATCAGCCAGTCAGCAAGAGTGTCCTCTTCCAGGAAGTTTGGGGGTACGAATACACCGGCAGCACCAATCTCGTTGAGGTGACCATGCGCCGGCTGCGAGAAAAGATCGAAGAGGATCCGTCGAAACCCTCCTACCTGATCACCGTCCGGGAAGTGGGTTACAAATTCCACTCTCCGAATAGCATCCACCAGAAACGGCGATCAAAGAAGCCCATGCTCGACCAACCTCGAACCTGGATCTTCGAACGGGTCGACTACGCCAGCCCGGTTCGAGAACGCAAAATGTAGCGAGGAACCGTTCCGGATCGACAGCCACTATCCAGCCACACACCCCAATAGGCGCTCCACTGAGTTGGTAGAAGGGTCGGGGACCGTGCTCCAGGAGAGACGGTCCCCGACCCTTTTGAAAGAATCCCGTTGAAGCAGTACAGCTCCGGGCATCTCGTGCAAACACACGACCCCTCTCTCGTACCCGTTCGTAGTATAATTTTCTAGATGGGTTTCGCCGCATGGTATACTATTTGTGCGATCCTTCACCCCCGCTCGCTAACATCGACGTCTTTAGGCTGCAAAGTTCGCCGGACCAACCCCACAAATTGATTACATTGGAACGATCCGGCAGCAGCATCCAGGGTACACACTATGCTCCACAGCCCCAAAACGGACGCCTTGACTCGTGGTTCCACCGCTAAGTCCACTCAAGGCCCCACACGCCTCCTCCTTATTGAAAAAGACAGCCGACAGGCCTACCTCATCCGAGAACAGCTCATGGCCCGGGCAGATTTCTCCTTCGAAATCCGCGAGGAGAACAGCCTGGAAGGTGGTCTGCACTGGCTTGGACAGGAAAACTACGACGTGGTCCTCTTGGACCTCTCTCTGACCCAGCCCCTCCAGAACCAGGCCATCGCGCAAGTCCTGGAACACATCTCCGAAGCAGCCCTGGTCGTCCTCAGCGAACTGGATACGGTCCCCCAGGCCATGGAAGCCTTGTCCCAGGGAGCGGTGGACTACCTGGTGAAACCCCAGCTCGATAGTCGACTCCTGGCTCGGACCATCCGCTACGCCCTGGGCATCAACCGGCTCCGGTGGGCCCTCCGGGAGAGCGAGGAGCGGTATGCCTTGGTTGCAGAGGCCACCAACGATGGCCTCTGGGACTGGGATCTGCGCACAGACGAAATGCGCTTTTCATCTCGTTGGTGCCAGATGCTGGGCTACACCCAGTCGGAGCTCAGCACCCAGCCGTCGGAATGGTTCGACCGAATCCACCCGGATGACAGACAGGCTGTGTTGGAAGCCATCGACACGCATCTCCAGGGAGGAACCACCCATTTCAAGAAGGAGTACCGCATCCGCCACCGGGACGGGAACTACCGATGGATGCTGGGCCGGGGTCTGGCCTTGAGCTCGCACCAGGGATCGCCTTACCGGATGGCCGGCTCCCAGACGGACATCACCGAGCGCAAACTGACCGAGGCCCGGCTCCTCTACGAAGCGCTACACGACACCCTCACTGGCCTGCCCAACCGCACCCTGTTCATGGAACGCCTGGAGCACTCCATCAAGGAGGCCAACAAGCAGGGCAAACACGATTTCGCGGTGCTATTCCTGGACCTGGATCGCTTCAAGAACATCAACGACAGCCTGGGCCACCTGATCGGTGACCAGCTCTTGACCAAGATCGCCAGACGCCTGGAGAACTGCATCGCCCCATTGGACACCGTAACCCGGCTGGGCAGCAATGAGCTCACCGATCTGTTCCACGACATGCATTACTTTGCCCCGCTGGATACCATTTCCCGGTTCGGCGGCGACGAGTTCGCGATCCTGCTGCACAACGTCACGGAGACGAAACACGCCACCGTGGTGGCCGAGCGAATCCTGGAATCCCTTGAGCAGCCATTTCAGGTGCAGGAACACGAGGTGTTCTCCTCGGCCAGCATCGGCATTGCCTTCAGCTCCCCTATCTATACCCGGCCCGAGGAAATGCTCCGGGATGCCGACACAGCCATGTACCGAGCCAAGGCGCAAGGACGAGCCCGTTACGAGATCTTCGACGCGGCCATGCACGCTCGAGCGATGGCCATCTGGTGTTTGGAGACCGATCTGCGCCGAGCCCTGGAACGCCAAGAATTCCGGATCCACTACCAGCCCATTGTCTCCTTGACCACAGGAAAGTTGGCCGGTTTCGAAGCGTTGGTGCGTTGGCAGCACCCGGAACGAGGCCTGCTCCACCCCAAGGAGTTCCTGGACCTGGCCGAAGAAACGGGGCTCATTGCCAGCATCGACCGCTGGACCATTCGTACCGGTGCGCTCCAGTTGAAGCTCTGGCAGACCCTTCGTCCCCAATCCCCGCCCCTCTTCCTCAGCGTCAATCTCTCTGGGGCTATCCTTGGCCAGCCAGACCTGGTGGAGTACATTGCCATGGTTCTGGAGGAGAGCGAGCTGGATCCTCAGACCCTGAAGCTGGAAATCACCGAAAACGTGGTCCGGGAAAACGTGATCAACATCGCGCGCACCCTGGCTGCATTGCGTTCCTTGAAGGTGCAACTCTGCATTGATGATTTCGGCACCGGCTACTCCTCTTTGAGCTCTCTCCACTACTATCCCATCGACACCTTGAAGATCGACGGCTCCTTCGTCAAGGAGATGACCGCGGAGGGAGGCAACACCGAGATCGTGCGGACCATCGTCACCCTGGCCCACGACCTGGAATTGAACGTCATCGCCGAGGGGATTGAGACGCCCCAGCAGCTCGCCCAGCTCCGGGAACTGAAGTGCGAGTTCGGGCAAGGCAGCCTCTTTTCCCAAGCCATCGACCATCGCTCTACTCGCTCCTTGATTGTCCAGGATCCCTCCTGGGCCTGATCCAGCGACGACTCTGACTCCGCGCGCCAACCGGCGCATTGTTTCTCCTGTCGTTCGAACACGTTGCCCTAAAACCCAGGATCATGGATCATGGGGGGTGCAAGTAAGAGTTGTCAGAAGATATGGCTGTCAGGGCACGAAAGCTGGAGAGCTTCTCCCTGAGCACTGGAATTCCCTGACAACTCATAACTGCACCCGATCATGGGACCAAAATTGACATTCCCATCCCCCGGTGGTATTCTATTTGGTGCAATCAATCTGATTAATCCGATTAATCGCACCATTGGGCCGAACAGGAAAGAGCGGCATGATCCAATCCCACATTGACTCGGAATTTCTCCGCTACCTGGTGGACCGAGGCTGCGAGCCAGGCAGTCGGCTTCCCACCCTGAAGCAGATCAGCCAGGAGATCGGCATTGGTGTGGGCAAGCTGCGGGAACAGCTAGAGGTGGCCAGGGCCCTGGGTCTGGTGGATGCCAGCCCTCGGCGGGGAATTCGTTGCATGCCTTACAGTTTTGCCCCGGCCGTGCGCCTAAGCTTGATGTACGCCATGGCTCGGGACCCTCAGGCATTTGCCGCCTTTGGCTCCATGCGCGCCCACTTGGAGGTGGCATTCTGGGAGGAAGCGGTAGCGTCCCTGACTCCGGAAGACAAGGCCCACCTCCAGGAGTTGGTGCAACAGGCCTGGGCAAAACTGAACCAAAGCCGCATTCAGATCCCTCACCCCGAACATCGGGAATTCCACCTGACCATTTTCCGCCGTCTGGAAAACCCCTTCGTATCGGGTCTGCTCGAGGCCTATTGGGATGCCTACGAGGCTGTGGAGCTCAACACCTACGCGGACTACAACTATCTCACCGCAGTTTGGGAATACCACGAACAGATTGCCCAGGCGATCTTGCAAGGCAACATCCAGGAGGGCAAGGATCTGCTGGTCGCCCACATGCACCTCTTGGACAAGCGAGGGGTCTCGTTGGAATCCCCTTTGACCGAACAGGACGGCGCCACCGCCCCCACTCCCTAGGCCTGCCAGGGAGGCCAGACCATGCTTCCAACCGAAGGAAAGGAGCCGCACTCGACCCAACCCGCACCCCGCAGTGAAGTGGTCCCGGACGCGCCAGATGGAGGCCTCCGGGCCTGTCGTTCCCATGTCTGATTGGCTATCGACAGCCTTTTCGACTGTCAGAGATTATCCGCAACAAGGCCTGATGCTGAATCCGAGATTCCAGGAGACGAACCATGAGCGTAATCACGCAGGAACAACCAACCCAAGCCGGTGAGCGCGGCGCGATCGTCAACGATTTCGCCATCAACGTGGCCACGGTGAACGGCTCGGGGAGCCAGAGCAGCAACGGTGTGCTGATCCGCTCCCTCTTCAAGATGGGCATCCCCGTGACCGGGAAAAACCTCTTCCCCAGCAATATCCAGGGCCTGCCCACCTGGTACATCATCCGCCTGAGCAAGGACGGTTACCTGGCCCGGCGGGAGACCACGGAGGTCCAGATCTGCATGAACGGCCGCACCGTGGCCGAGGACATGGCCCAGGTGGCCCCGGGTGGCGTGGTGCTCTACGACGACACCCTGCCCATCGCGGCCCGGCGCAAGGATGTGACCTACTACCCCATGCCTGTGAAGGCCCTGGTCAAGGAAGCCAACCTTCCGGCCAAGCTGCGGGACTACGTGGCCAACATGGTCTACGTAGGCGTGACCAGCTGGCTGCTGGGCATCCCCCTGGCGCAGATCGAGGACGCCCTGAGCTGGGTCTTCCAGGGCAAGGAGAAGGCCGTGGCCCTGAACCTGGACATGGTGAAGCGGGCCTACGACTGGGCCGAAGGCAACCTGACCAAGGAGGATCCCTTCCGAGTGGAGCCCATGACCGGCTTCAACGAAGGCAAGATCCTGGTGGACGGCAACACGGCGGCCGGCCTGGGCGCCCTCTTCAACGGCGTGCAGCTGGTGGCCTGGTATCCCATCACCCCCTCCACCAGCGTGGTGGAGACCATGATCAAGCATGGGCCCAAGCTGCGCACGGATCCGGAAACGGGCAAGGCCACCTACGGCATCATCCAGGCCGAGGACGAGCTGGCCGCCATCGGCATGGTGGTGGGAGCGGGCTGGGCCGGCGCCCGGGCCATGACCGCCACCAGCGGCCCGGGCATCAGCTTGATGGCCGAGATCGCCGGCCTGGCCTATTTCGCGGAAGTGCCCTCGGTCATCTGGGACGTGCAGCGCATGGGCCCCAGCACGGGCCTGCCCACCCGCACCTCCCAGGGCGACATCCTGAGCGCCTACTACCTGAGCCACGGGGACACCCGGCACGTGGTCCTCTTCCCGTCTACGCCCAAGGAGTGCTTCGAGTTTGCCGGCACCGCCTTTGACCTGGCTGAGCGGCTCCAGACCCTGGTCTTCGTCCTCAGCGACCTGGACCTGGGCATGAACATGCACATTTCCGACCCCTTCGAGTACCCGGAGAAGCCCATGGACCGGGGCAAGGTGCTGAGTGTGGAGGACCTGGAGAAGATGGGCGCTTCCTGGGGGCGGTACAAGGACGTGGACGGCGACGGCATCCCCTACCGGACCCTGCCCGGCACCAAGCACCCCCTGGCCGCCTACTTCACTCGGGGCACTGGCCACAACGAGTACGCCCAGTACAGCGAGCGACCGGACGACTGGGAGAGGAATCTGCAGCGGCTGCACCGCAAGTTCGAGACAGCCCGCACCCTGGTGCCCGAGCCCATCCTCCACGAGGAGGCGGATGCCCAGATCGGCATCATCAGCCTGGGCACCAACGACCCGGCCGTGCAGGAAGCCCGGGATCGCCTGGCCGAGGCCGGGGTGGCCAGCAGCTACCTGCGTCTGCGGGCCCTGCCCATCAACGGCGCGGTCCGGGAGTTCATGGCCCGCTACGACAAGGTCTTCGTAGTGGAGAACAACGCCGACGGCCAGCTCTGCCAGATCCTGCAGACCGAGGAGCCCACGCTGGCCAGCAAGCTCATCTCCGTGAGCAAGTGCGACGGGCTGCCCCTGTCCGCCCGCTGGATCACCGAGAGCATCCAGGCCCATCTGGATTGACCTGCGAACCGTGAACCGTTCACCGAGAGCGATCCTGAACCGAAAAAACTATCCACGTTCCTCGAGAACGAGGCAAGGAGCATAGAACCATGAGCAACGCGAAGAAACCAGCCGTCAAACGACCTGTGGTCCCTCGAGCCCCCAAGGTGAACATCCTGGGCCTGGAAAAGAGCGCCTACAAAGGAGGGCCGTCCACCCTCTGCAAAGGCTGCGGCCACGACAGCATCAGCCAACGCATCACCAACGTGGCCTGGGAGCTGGGCCTGGACCAGACCCAGGTGATCAAGATGAGCGGCATCGGCTGCAGCAGCAAGACCCCCGCCTATTTCCTGGGGTGGAGCCACGCTTTCAACAGCGTCCACGGCCGTATGCCGGCCATCACCACTGGGGCCATCGTGGCCAACCGCTCCCTGAAAGTCATCGGCATCAGCGGGGACGGGGACACCGCCTCCATCGGTGTGGGACAGTTCAAGCACGCCATGCGCCGCAACGTGCCCATGGTCTACATCGTGGAGAACAACGGCGTCTACGGCCTGACCAAGGGGCAGTTCAGTGCCACCGCAGACGAGGGGCAGGTGCTGAAATACCACGGCGTCAACCATCTGCCACCCCTGGACATCTGCATCGAGGCCATCGTGGCCAACGCCACCTTCGTGGCCCGCTCGTTCGCCGGGGATCCCAAGCAGGTGGAGGCCCTGCTGAAGGCCGCGCTCAGCCACCACGGCATCGCAGTCCTGGACATCATCAGCCCCTGCGTGAGTTTCAACAACCACGAGACCTCCACCAAGAGCTACGCCTACGGCAAGAGCCACGAGATGCCTCTGCACCAGCTGGACTTCATCCCGCCGTTCGAGGACATCGAGATCGAGGAGTACGAGGATGAGCTGGAGGTGGAGATGCACGACGGCTCCATCCTGGTGCTGAAGAAGCTGGCCGAGGACCACGACCCCACCGACCGCTACAAGGCCCTGGAGACCCTGGAGAAAGCCCGAGCCGAGCACAAGTTCATCACCGGGCTGATCTACATCGACGAGAGCCGACAGGACCTGACCGACCTCCTGCACCTGGTGGACACACCCCTGAGCCAGCTGCCCGAGGAGAAGCTACGGCCCAGCCGGCAGGCCCTGGAGGAACTGGTGGCCACCTTCTAGCCTGCCCTCGGGCTGGAGAAACCGGGCGACGATCTGCCCAATCCAAAAACCCGACCCTCATGGGCCGGGTTTTTTTCTTTGCCTTCAGCGGATCGCACCCGCAATGCCTCCTCGCGGAGCGCAATCGGGTCAGCGCTCCACAGGGAGGCGCTCCCGGGACCAGGCGATCATGCCCCCCACCAGGTTGGTCACGTCCTCGTAGCCGGCCCGGTAGAGCTGGTTGGCGGCGATGTCGCTGCGGCGGCCACTGCGGCAGACGCAGACGATGGGGCGGTCTTTGGGCAGCTCCTGGATCCACTGTCGGATCTCGCTCAAGGGATAGGAGACCGCGCCGGGAATGTGCCCCCCGGCGAACTCATCCCGCTCTCGCACGTCCACCAGCAGAGGCGTGCGCCCGTTGGGCGACTGCAGCATCTCCTGGACCTCTTTGGCGCTGGCTTCGTTGACATTGCTCTGGGGCGCAAACAGCCCGGAAAACCAACTCATATCCCTCCATCCTTTCTCTCGATCACAAGCACAGCTCTCCCAATCACTTCCTCTCCGCGTGGAGGCAGCAAGGCCTCTTCCAGGGCGGGCCCCACACCCCCTTCGCGCTCTCTGCTTGGATGCAGGCAGGCCAGACCAGGTTACACCCCGCCTTCACGCCCGAGGGATCGGCGAATTTTCCGGCTGATGGGCGTAGAGCCCGCGCATCTCCGGCGGCAAGAGCCCGGCGATGCGGCGCATCATCTGCTCCACGTTGGCGTGGACATCGTCCGGGTTCTCCACCCGCCCCTGGGGGAGGAACGGCTCCCCGAAGCGCACGGTCACCAGGGGCCGCCGCAGCTGACGGTAGAAACGCTTGGGGGCCTCGTAGGCGCCGATGACCCCCGCGGGGACGATGGGCACCTGGGCCGCCATGGCCACTCGGGCCGCACCCGATTTCCCCCGCTTCAGAGCGCCACCCCGGCTGCGGGTCCCCTCCGGGAACATGCCCAGCACCTTCCCGGAGCGCACCACATCCACCGCCTCCTGGATGGCGTGGACGTCCCGCTGCCCCCGACGAACAGGGAAGGCCCCGGCCGCCCGGAGATAGGCAGAGAGCCAGGGATGGATCTGGAAGAGCTCCACCTTGGCCATGTAGTAGAGCTGGCGAGGGCTGGCCAGGCCCAGAGCGATGTAGTCCACCCCGCCTGGATGGTTGCAGACCACCACGGCGCCGCCCGTCCTGGGAACCTTCTCCCGGCCCTCCACCTGCAGGCGGAAGATGGGGCGGGTGGCAATGGCAAAGGCCACGTAGGTGATCTTCCAGAGCGTAGTGGCGTCAGACGGGATCTGGTAGGCAGACACGGTTCACTCCTCGGCCGAGACGGGCTCTTGCGTCCTCTGGGACGGGACCAGGGATTGGCGGCGGGATTGACGCAGGATCTCCTGCTGCAGGATGCGGCGCAGCACTGCGATGGAGGTGGCGTAGGTGGCATCCACCCCAAAATAGCTCATGCTTTTGCTCAGCAGGGTCTGGCGGCGGCTGATGGGCGTGTCGCTGGCGTAGTGGAGGATGCCAATGTCGTAGGGCGCGTTGATGAAGAGGTTCACGATCTCGTCCACGGGGTAGCGCCGGGGGTAGATGTTCTCGTAGATGCCACTCAGGTAGGGGCCGGCCTCCATCTCGATGTCCGTGTAGCCCTCCTCGTAGAAGACATGCATGAACTCCCGGTTCTGCAGGAAGGTGCCTCGCACCGTCACCGACTTCTGGTTGTCGAAGACTGTGCCGTAGTTCAGGTAGCTCCCCACATCCGCCGCGGTGAAGCAGTTACGGTAGAGGAAGGTGTTCCGGGAGTGCTCGTCGTAGACCACGTTGGGGATCATCACATCCCCCACCCGACCGTTCAGGGTGGCTGCCTTGCCCAGGATGTAGACGCCCAGGAGCTCGCCCACCGCCGTGCTCACCTGGCTGAAGACGTGGTAGGCGGCCATGCCCAAGGGGTAATCGATGTTGAAGATGAGGGCATCGCTCTGGGCCAGGAGCGCCTTCTCCGTGGCGGAGAGCTTCCCCAGCCGAGGATCCAGCCACTCGGACTTGATGCGGGAGAGGTCGATAATGTCCGCCTCCACGTCCAGGCAGTGGGGATTGCTCACCCGGTAGATGCCCACCTGCTCCTCGTGTTCCCGGGCCTTCCGCTCCGCCTCCTCCCGGTAGCGAGGATGGGCCAGGTAGAGCCGGGAGGAGTAGTAGAGGAAGTTCCCGAACTGGTCCATGTCCTCCTGCCGGATGCGCCGGTACTCCTCGGCCAGGTTCTCCGGGTTCTCCTGCAGGACAAAGTCCACGATCTCGTCCTCGTGGGCCCAGACGAAGCCGGACATGAGGTTGATCAGGCTGTGGGTGTTGCTGCTCACGAAGTAGACCGGGCGCTCGGTCACGTCCACCGGCGGCGCTTCCTCCAGCTTCTGCCACCAGTGCTGCACGGCCCGGCGATAGTCGCTGAGCCCACCGCCCAGCACGTTGACTCGCACGTCCAGCCGCTTCTCCCCGGCCAGCTGCAGGTTGCGCAGCAGCTCCGCCCCAGGCCAGACCTGGGTCAACTTGCGCACGTCCGCCGCGGTGATGCCCAGGGCCTCCTGCAGGGCCTCCATCAGCTCCAGGGAGATGTAGCCGTTCTCGTCCGGGTTGATCTCGCTCAGCTCCTTGCGCACCTGGTTCATGTTCAGCTTGTCGTGGAGCTTGTTCCACTCGATCTGG
>WGCB01000156.1 GCA_015494005.1 Caldilineaceae bacterium | reverse complement strand
TCCTCCTGGTGGGTGCTGTGCAGGGCCACCGTCTCCAGGCTGACGGAGCGGCCGTCTGGCGCCTTCACCAGGCCATCCTCCAGCCAGAGCTGGTCCGGCTCCACACCGGGGATGAGATGCTTGGCCGTGTGTTCCCGGATCTGCCGGGCCACCTCCTCCGCGGCCTTCAACACCGCGCCGCCGGAGATGTAGGTGGTGCTGGAGGCGTAGGCCCCGGTGTCGAAGGGGGTGAAGTCCGTGTCGCTGCTGTAGATCAGGATCTGTTCCAGCTCCACGCCCAGGGCCTCCGCCGCGATCTGGGCCAGGACTGTGTCCGATCCAGTGCCCAGGTCCGTGGCCCCCACCAGCAGGTTGAAGCTGCCGTCGTCGTTCATCTTGATGCTGGCCGCGCCCATGTCCAGCCCGGCGATGCCCGTGCCGTGCATGCAGATGGCCAGGCCCATCCCCCGGCGGATGTGGGGGCGCTCCGGGTCCTGCTTCCAGGAGGGATCCTGGCGGCGCTCCCAGCCGATGGCCTGGGCGCCCACGTCCACGCACTCGGCCAGACCGCTGGTGCGGATGGTCTGCTCAAAGCCCTCTCGCCCCTCTCCCATGGCCTTGGCCATGGGCAGTTCCTGGCCCACCTTCACCCAGTTGAGCCGCTTGAACTCCAGGGGATCCAGCCCGGCAGCCAGGGCCAGCTCCTCCATGTGCTGCTCCAGGGCGAACTCGGCCTGGGGCGCGCCGTAGCCCCGGAAGGCCCCAGGCACCGGCTTGTTGGTGTAGACCACCGGACAGTCGAAGCGGGCCGTGGGCAGCCAGTAGGTGCTCAGAGCCCGGAAGCCGGTGACCATCTGCACCGTGAGGCCGTGGGCGCCGTAGGCCCCGGTGTCCCCGATGACCTGCACGTCCATGCCCACCAGCTTGCCCTCCTTGTCGATGCCGCTGCGGAAGCGCAGGATCTGGGGGTGGCGGGTGCGGGCGCTGGTGAACTCCTGGGCCCGGGTGTACTCGAAGCGCACCGGGCGGCCTGTGGCGATGGTCAGGTGGGCGGCCAGGTCCTCGATGAGCATCTCCTGCTTGCCGCCGAAGCCGCCGCCGATGCGGGGCTTCACCACCCGGATGCGGCGCACGGGCAGGCCGATGAGGGGGGCGATCATGCGGCGCACGTGGAAGGGCACCTGGGTGCTGGTGCGGATGACCAGCCGGTCGTCCTCGTCCCACCAGCTCACCACCACGTGGGGCTCGATGCTGGCCTGTTGCACCTGGTGGACCCGGTACTCGCTCTCGTAGACGAAGTGGGCATTGGCCAGGGCCGCGTCCACGTCCCCGTGCTCCACATGGATGTAGACGGCGATGTTGCGCTGGGCGTCGTGGATGTCCACCGCGTCCGGCTCGTCGTGGATCACCGGCGCGCCGGGCTGCATGGCCTCCTCCGGGTCAAAGACTGCGGGCAGCACCTCGTACTCCACTTCGATGAGCTCTAGGGCCTGCTGCACCAGCTCCGGCGTCTCGGCTGCCACGATGGCCACCCGGTCCCCCACGTGGCGGACCTTGCGGTCCAGGCTCACCTGGTCGTAGGGGGGCGGGTTGGGGTAGCTCTGGCCGCCGCTGGCGTAGATGACCCGCTCCACGTCCTGGTAGGTGAGCACCGCGTGGACGCCGGGCAGGGCCTTGGCCTTGGAGGTGTCGATGGAGACGATGCGGGCGTGGG
The DNA here is from genome assembly GCA_015494005.1 of Caldilineaceae bacterium. Taxonomy (GTDB): domain Bacteria; phylum Chloroflexota; class Anaerolineae; order Caldilineales; family Caldilineaceae; genus S144-5. Next base: position 2,628 of record WGCB01000156.1, on the reverse strand, counting down.
CGTGGGGGCTGGTGAGGAGGCCGCCGTGGAGCATGCCCGGCAGCTCCACATCGTCCGCGAAGACGGGCCGGCCCTTGGCCAGCTTCACCGCGTCCACCTTGGGCTCCGGCTTGTTCACCACCTGGGTCTGGGGCGGGGCCACGGTGACCGGCACCGTGCGGGTGCGGGTCTGGGTCTCGGGCCCGGCGTCGTCCCGGCCTTCCGGGAGCAGATCCCCACCGTTGGGGGCCGCCGGCCACTCCCCGGCCGTGGCCGCGTCCATGACCTGAACCTCCAGAGGGGGCACCTCCTCCCCGCGCAGCTGGGCCGCGGCCCGGAGCACCGCCTGCACGGGCTTCACGTAGCCGGTGCAGCGGCAGAGCACCCCGGCGATGGCCTCCCGCACCTGGGCCTCGGTGGGATTGGGGTTCTCGTCCAGGAGCTTCTTGGCGGCCAGGATCTGGGCGGGGGTGCAGTAGCCGCACTGGATGGCCCCGGTCTGGACGAACTGCTCCTGGAGGGGATGGAGCCCGTGGCCGGCCTCCGCCACGCTGGGCTCCGGGTTCAACCCCTCCAGGGTGACGATGCTGGCGCCGTCGGCCTGGGCGGCCAGCAGGATCCCGCTGTTCACCAGGCGGTAGCTGGTGGGCTGTTCCGGGGTGAAGGTGAGGAGCACCGCGTCCGCGCCGGTGTCGCCGGTCTCGTCCCCGTGCTTCACGCTGAAGTAGCGCAGCCGGCGCAGGAGGGTGCGCAGCAGCTCACCCGGGTGGGTGGCGACGGTGTGCTGGTTGCCGTTGACGGTCAGGGTGATCTCCATGGTGGCGCGTTCCTTGGGCGTGTTTTCTGAGTGGTCGGGAATTGGTGGTCTGCGGCGGGGGAATCTGGTTCCGGGTATTGTAACAAATTTCCCGAGAGGGTGACAATTTGAGGTGAACAGACGGAATCCAGATCCAAGAACTACGGTTTGCCTACGAAACTCGGGTTTGCATTGCCGGGTCCGTCTTTTTCTGCTATCATGGAGGCGCCTCTCAGAAAACCGCTTTCGTCGTCCCCATCTTTGAACAACCGCATTCTTGGCCCACGTCCTGATCCACTCGATGCCACCGTCGTCGCAGGGTTTCGATCCCGTTCCTGGAGGAGATCCATGGATCTGAAAGAACCTGGTCTGACCCGGAGAGAGCTCCAGGTGCTGCGGCTCATCGCCGCGGAGAAAAGCAACACCGTGGAGTATCGTGTGACCAATATCCTTGAGAAACCTCTTTTACGAGTCGCGAATTTGGTATCAGGACAGAGGCTGAAATTATGACCAGATACACTCGACGGATAGCCTTGCTCTTGTTGATCCTTGCTGGGCTCCTGGGAACAGCGTTCGTTGCCAAGGACCAGCTCCGATCCCTGGTGCGCTTCTATGCCCGGCCTGCCCAGGATACCTTGCCTGGCGCCTTGGCCCAGCCCCAGTCGGTGACTTTGGATGATACGCGGGTCACCCTGGTGCGCGCGGTCGTCTCTGCCAGCCAGACTGTCATGGAGTTCACTATTGAGAGCCCTGTCCTGGCCCAGATGGATGCATCCACAGAGCTGGTGCTTTGGTCCGGGCTCCAGCCAGGCCAGGATCTGCATCTGACCGGCTTCGCGGAGCAGGCCCTGCTCAACTCCCGGGTCACGCGCCGGGAAGACGCCATTCACCTGGTGCTGGAGTTACCACCGCCAGCCACCTTTGGTCAGCCAGTGACCATCCAGTTCGATGAGCTGACCTTCCTCCAGATCCCACCCGGCGCTCAGCGAGGAGAACCGATCGCCCTGGGCGGCCCCTGGCGTTTTCAGTTCACGCCCCAGCTTCCCCCAGAGCTCCAGGACCTGCGCCGCATCCCAGTGGACCAATCGGCCAGCCAGGACGGCATTTCCGTGTACGTGGAGGAGCTTCGTCTCTCGTCTACCGAGACCCTGGTGGTTTACCGCCTGGATCTGCCGCCGGGTGAGTACATGGAACCCTTGGGCGCGCCCACCCTGCGCTATGGGCAGACCGTGCTCGACGGCCAGGAGAAGGGGGATCCCACCCAGCCCGTCTCCACACTGAGTTTTCCGGCCTTGCCCGAAGATGTCCAGCAGGTGGAACTGAACTTCGGCCCCTTCCTCCTTTCTCGGCGTGGCCCAGTGGAGCTCCGTTTGGACCTGGCCGCACTCCAGGGCGAAGGTCAGGTAGTCCAGGTGGAGGATCATCGCCTCCGCTTCCTGCCCATCGCTCCCATCCCGGAAGGTTTCCAGCTCACCTACGAACCCGCTGATCCAGCCAGTGCCCGTTTGGTCCTGGGTCGGCCCGGCGGCGTCCTGGAAGTGAAGGATGACCGAGGAAATTCCTACCCCGCGCAAGGGGGGATCCTGGAGTTCGATCCCGAGAACGGTATGCTGCTCAAGCGCCACGAGATCCGCCTGACCGGCCCCCTGGACGAGCAGGCCACCCAGCTGATCCTGCAGACGGATCTGGTGGGCGTCATCGTCGATCCCGTTCAACTCTCTATTTCCCTTCTTCCTGTCTCCACCGATTAAAGCAAACGCCCCAACGTCCTCCCCAGCCAACGGCGCAGCACTCCACGGCCACCTCCCAGCCAGGGGCAAGCGAAGTAGTCTGCCTGTTGAGCCTCCCAGACC
>WGCB01000155.1 GCA_015494005.1 Caldilineaceae bacterium | reverse complement strand
CCCTGGACCTCCTTCGCCGTCAGCTGGACAGTTTCGGGGCCAAGGTTGTCCCCCTCGACGAGCAGGCGGTGGCGGAGGGGGCCACGGACCTGGACCTCCACGCAGCGCTGACCCTGGCCAGCATCGTGGAGCGGGAGGCGGTGCTCCCAGAGGAGCGGGCTCGCATCGCGGGGGTCTACCTGAACCGGTTGGCCGCCGGCATGCGGCTGGAGGCCGATCCCACGGTCCAGTACGCCATGGGCTACCAGCCGGAGAGCGGCCAGTGGTGGAAGACGCCGGTCTCCCTAGCTGAGTACAGCCAGGTGAATAGCCCCTACAACACCTACCTCTATCCCGGGTTGCCGCCGGGCCCCATCGCCAGCCCCGGGCTGGAGAGCATCCGGGCTGTCCTCTACCCGGAGGAGCACGATTTCCTCTATTTTGTGGCCACCCCGGACGGGGATGGGGCGCATGTCTTCGCCCGCACCTTCCAGGAGCACCAGGAGAACGTGGCCCGCTACCTGGGCCGCTGAAACTGGCGGGCAAATTGACAGCCTCGTCAGGCCTGGCTACAATGCGGGTGGTGGCGCGCGGAGGGCTGCCAGAAGCGGGTCGGTGGCGGAACGGCAGACGCGGCGGACTTAAAATCCGCTGGGGGAAACCCCGTGTGGGTTCGAATCCCACCCGACCTACCACGAGCACAGGCCACCGAAGCCATTGAGGCCAACCAACCGAGGCAGACGCGAAGGGACCGGCGCTTTCACGCCGGTCCCTTCGCTCATGGGGTATGGGATGGGATAAGGGGAGGCAAAAGTGCAGGCGAAGAAACGCCCTGGATAATGGCTAGAAGATCCCGGCCATCCGCACCACGGCGATGACGGCCACCACCAGGGCCAACAGGCGCAGCCCGTAGCGATGCAGGGCCACCTCCTGCTGGGGCGAAAGCTGGAAGCCCAGGGCGGCGATCCCCAGGACGAGGAGATGTCCGCCATCCAAGCCCGGCAAAGGCAGCAGGTTCAAGAGAGCCAACAGGGTGGAGAGGGCTGCCGTGGCCACCAGCCAGGGATAGAGGGCAGCGGCAGGCCCCAGGAGGACAGCCAGGCCCACCAGGCCCAGGGAAAGAACAAAGCTGGCCACCGGTCCCCCCGCCGCCATGAGGATGTCGTGGTGGATGGGCCGACGCAGCTGGCCGTCCGCGTCCCGGCGGCCGGGCACGCCGATGGACATGCCCGTGGGCAGGGCCCGGAGCACCAGATCCACGCCGTCGTCCCCGGAGCGTCGCCAGACGGCAGGTCCCAGGCCCAGAGCGACGAGTTTGACCGGGATGCCCACCAGGCGGGCCACCAGCAGATGACCAGCCTCGTGCCAGACGGTCACCAGCAGGAGGGCGGTCAGGAATCCGATTGGGGATACAGCCATGCTTGTTGACCAGTCCATCTCTCATCTTCCTTGGCTACGTTGTCGTCGTTCGATGGTGTGCGGGGATGGGGACACACTTCACTCGAAACGGCTACGCCATTTTACCCAGATACGATTTTCTATGGTTTCCGTCGGTCGTGCTTCGGCTGCCGAGGAGAGAACGTGGCATCCTGGTCGGCCAGCACATTTCCGTCAGCTACAGCCTTACACTATCGACCTTGACTTCCTTGCGGTATAGCCTCTTTGTGCCAATTGGCCGCTGACACCGGTTTGTAACCGCTTTGTAACTTTTGTGCCCGGTAAACCTATTGACAAGGCCACTGGCCGGTGCTACACTAGCGCCGAAACAGGCAGAAATCACTCCTCTACTCGAGGCAAACATCGTCGGGACATCATTGTCACAGGTTGCCTTTCCTCATCTGGTATCTCTCTCCCTGCTGACAACCTGAAGAAAAACAACCGCATATAGCGCACAACTTGTTGCCCCCGACGAGTTAAGGAAACTTGCTTTATCCTGTCTGGAAAAGCAAGAACCATTGAGAACAACGGTTCTTGCTTTCAATGGACGGCACTACCCTTTATCGGTTTACATCCGAAATTACTCCGAGCAGAAACCACGTGTGCAGTAGACGTGAAGGAGGTGCCCTGCCAGAGAAATGCAGCGTGACAACCGTTCCAGTGGGATGGCAGCCCCCATATCCCTAGGATATGTGAATGTTGTCCGCGTTCAACCCAAAGTACTACGTTAGTTCACCCACATCTGTATTCGAAAGCATGTATTCCGAAGCACCCGTGATTGTCTGAACCTGTACATCCCAACAACGCATCGCAGACCACTTTCGTTCCAAGGAGGAGCAACCATCATGTTCACACTCACCCACCTGCTCAACTGGCTGTCCCGCAACGAAGAGGGCCAGGACCTGATCGAGTACGCCCTGCTCATCGTCCTCATCGTCCTGGTCGTGGCCGCCGCCCTGCCTGGCGTGGCCAACGCCATCAGCGCCGTCTTCAATACCATCGCTGGCCAGCTGGCCACCCCGTAGCTCCAACACCCACGTGGTGACCGGCTGCAAATCTGCTCATCGTCCGTTCTACCCGTGATTGCCTAACTTGTACATCCCAACAACGCATCGCAGACCACTTTCGTTCCAAGGAGGAGCAACCATCATGTTCACACTCACCCACCTGCTTAACTGGCTGTCCCGCAACGAAGAGGGCCAGGACCTGATCGAGTACGCCCTGCTCATCGTCCTCATCGTCCTGGTTGTGGCCGCCGCCCTGCCTGGCGTGGCCAACGCTGTCAGCGCCGTCTTCAACACCATCGCCGGTCAGCTGGCCACCCCGTAGCCGAACCATTCAGGCACGCTTTATGGGCAGTGGCGGTGACCTGTGCCTTGCTCGCCGCCACTGCCCGCTGCTGCACCCAGTGTGCCTACCCCCACCGTGTTTACCAAGCGTGTGCACCGCACGCCACCGAACGCATCTGTGAATCAGAGCGAAACGGGCTTCGAGGAGAAACGGAACATGAACGCCAGAATCCGTGAGGAGAAGGGCTCCAACCTCATCGAGGTGGCCTTGCTCATCCCCCTCCTGTTTTCGCTCCTCATCGGCGTTGTGGACTTCGGCAGGGCCTACCACACCTACATCACCATGATCAACGCCGCCCGGGAAGGCGCCCGTTACGCCGTGGATCAGCCAGATGACGTGAGCACCATCGCCAACATTGTGCGCCAGGAAGCCGCAGACAGCAACGTGGATCTGTCCACCGCCGTCATCAACGTGGACAACCAGGGGCCTGGCAACCCAGTGACAGTGACTGTCCAGATGAACTTCCCCACCATTTTAGGGGGAATCATTGGATTCGACAACCTGCCCTTGCAGGTCTCAGCCACATTCCGAGTCCGCTGAGAGGACACGGCTGCCAACAGGAGAAGGAAAGATGCTCCGGCAATTACGCAGGGAAAAAGGACAGGATCTAGTCGAGTACGCGCTGGTTTTGCCCGTGCTCTTGTTGCTTATCCTGGGGATTGCCGACTTCGCCATTGTCATCTTCTCCTACGACACCATCGGAAACGCCGCCCGGGAAGGCGCCCGCTACGGGGTCATCCACCCCACGGACGTGGCCGGAATCGAGGCCCGCACCCGAGAGCTCACCACGGGGCTGGATCCAGCCTCCCTGAGCGTCTCCGTCACCTACCCCGGCGGCAACACCATCCAGGTGGAGGTGACCTACCAGGAGACCCTCCTCACCGGCCCGGTGATCGAGGCCCTGGGCGGCAACCCGAACATCCAACTGCGGGCCAACACCACCATGCGCATCGAATGACCTGGCCAGCACGCCCGAGTTCCAGCACGCTTGAGTTCCGGCATCTGAGCCAGTTCCAGGAGACAGCAGGATGCGAAACGAGCCAACCATGAAGACCATCACCGAACTGCCACGCACCATTGTGAACCGCATCAAGAGCGATCGGGGCGACGCCCTCATCACCACGGCCGTCACCTTGATCGCCCTGCTGGCCCTGGTGGCCCTCTCCGTGGACGTGGGCATGGCCTACTCCGAGCGGCGCAAGATGCAGAACGCCGCGGACGCCGGCGCCCTGGCCGGGGCCTGGGTCCTCATCGACGGGGGCACGGACGCAGAGGTGTTCAGCGCCATCCAGGAGTACACCGTGGGCCAGAACGAGGCAGACTCCTTCGAGGCGGTCTACCTGCCCTCGGAGCAGCCGGTGGGCGACGGCTTTGTGCCCGCAGATTCCATCGGTGTGCGAGTGACGGCCAGGGTCACGGTGCCCACCTTCATCGCCGGCCTGGTGGGCGTGGACACCATGAGCGCCAGCGGCGAGGCCGGAGGCGGTTTCTCCCCAGTGGACATCGTCCTGGTCATGGACCGCTCGGGCAGCATGGACGACGACTCCTGCAGCCTGGGCCCCAACCTGGAGCCCTGCGCCGGCTACGTCACCCAGGGCACCTGCGAAAGCTGCGGCGGCTCCTGGTATCTGCCACCCCAGCCCATCACCGATGCCAAGAACGCGGCCAAAACCTTCGTGGACCTGAACAACCCCAACCTGGCCCACATCGCCCTGGCCTCCTACTCCCACGACTACACCTTGGACCAGGGGCTGACGGAGAACTTCAACCAGGTCAAATCGGCCATCGACGCCCTGAACGCGGCCGGCTGCACCAACGCAGCGGGTGGGCTTCTGCGAGGCCGGGAAGAGCTGACCGGAAGCCGCCGCCGACCGGAGGCCATCCCCATCATCGTCTTCCTGACGGATGGGCTGCCCAACAAGGGGCTCACCTCCGCGGACTCCTGCGGTGGCTGCCCGGACTATTGCCCGGTGGCCAAGGACGCGGCCCGCAACCAGGCCACCCTGGCCGCCCAGGACCACATCGTCATCTACACCATCGCCCTGGGAGACAAGGCGGACCAGGGGCTCATGCAGGACATCGCGGACATCACCGGCGGCACGTCCTACTACGCCCCCACCTCCGCGGACCTGGACGCCATCTACCAGAGCATCTTCGACCAGATTCGCCTGCGGCTCATCGAGTGACGCCGCCCGCGAGTTCGCAGCACCGCTGCAGCGGACACGCCGACTCTTACACCAACCGTCAACCAAACGCTGACCCGAGCACTGCATCCCCTTGCACCGCATCTTGGAGGAAACATCATGGGCCGTCTACGAGGATTTCTATGGCTGTTCACCGGTCTGGTGGTAGCCGTTATGGCAGGTTTCGTCGCCTTCACCACCCTGTCCAATGCCACCCAAGCCCAGGGAAGCGGATCCGTCCTCTCCGGGCCAGAGGTCTCTGTGGTGGTGGCCACCCGGGCCATCGACATCCGCAGTCCCCTCACCAGTGAGGACCTGGAGGTCCGCAACCTGCCCGTGGAGACCGTCCCCGAGGGGGCTGTCCGCCAGCTGGACGACGCAGTGGGCATGGTCACCCTGGTGGACCTCTACCCCGGGGAGATCATCCTGGCCCAGCGCCTGGTGGACCCCAACGTCACCTCCGAGGATGGCCGCATGGCCCTGGTGGTGGCCGAGGACGAGGTCCTCATGGCCTTCCCCGCCAAGGATCTCATGAGCCAGGTGGGCATCCTCAAGCCCGGCGACCAGGTGGATCTGCTCTTCAGCCTGGAGGTGCCCACGGGACGGGTGACCCAGCTGGCCGGCGGCGGTGAGACAGGCAGCGCCGGCACCATGAACGAGGAAGAGCTGGCCACCTTCAACGCGCTGCAGAACGTCACGGTGGCCGCGGTGGTGGCTGGCAAGACCCCCACCGGCGGCTCGGACAAGAGCCGGGCCGAGGCCATCCTCCTCACCGTCAGCCCCCAGGATGCCCTGGTGCTGAAGTTCGCCCTGGACTCGGAAGCCATCCCGGACATCGTCCTGCGGGCCCCGGGCGCGGACCAGCCCTTCGAGACGGCGCCGGTGGACGTGGACTACATGATCAACCGCTACCAGATCCCCGTCGAGGTGGGTCGCTAGCCCTATCCAGCCCAACAAACGGAGGCTGTCATGACCAACTACACACCCGGCGAAACCCTGCGCGTGCTCCTCGTCTCGAGCAACACGGAGCGGCCCAAAGAGATCGAGAACGCCCTGAATGGCCGTGTCGGCGACTATCGCTTCAACTGGGTCTCCCAGCCGGAGCTGGCCGTCACCCGGGCCCGGGATCTGGTGCCCCACCTGATCATCGTGGACGACGATCTGGGAGGAGCCAGCTCGGTGCTGCTCATCACCCAGCTGGCCCGCCGGACGCCCGAGGCCGTCCTTCTGGCCCTGGTGGAGGGGAACGCCATCGCCGAGGCCAGCCAGGTGGTGCTGGCCGGGGCTCGGGGCTTCGTCACCAAGCCGGTGCAGCCGGATCGCCTGGCCTCCACTGTGCAGCAGGCCCTGGCCCTGCAGCCCGTGCGCCCGGCTCTGACCCAGAGCACCCCGGCGGTGGAGGGCCGCATCGTGGTCTTCTGTGCGCCCAAGGGAGGCACCGGCCGCACCACCCTGGCCATCAACACCTCCCTGAGCCTGCGCCGCCACACCAACCAGCCGGTGGTCCTGGTGGATGCGGACTACGCCGCCCCTGCCTTGGACGTGGCCTTGAACCTGCCCGGCACCACCAACATCGCCGACCTGCTGCCTCGCCTCACCCATCTGGACGAGGAACTCATCTCCGGCGTGCTGGCCACCCACGTCTCCGGGCTGCGAGTGCTCCTGGCCCCGCCCCCCGCGGACCTGACCAGCCCCATCTCCCTGCCCCATGTGCAGCAGGTGCTGGCCAAGCTGAAGCGCATGTTCCCCTGGGTCATCGTGGACCTGGGCCTGCCCATGGACGAGACGGCCTTCGCCTTCCTGGACGGGGCCGACCGCATCGTCATGAGCGTCCTGCCCGAGATGGTGGGGCTGCGCAACACCCGGCTCATGCTGGATCAGCTCCTGAGCCGGGGCTACCCGGAGGACAAGGTCTGGCTGGTGCTGAACCGGGCCACCATGCGGGGCGGCGTGCCGGTGCGGGACATCGAGCGCCGGCTGCGGGTGCGGGTCAAGTTCCGCATCCCGGACGACCAGCCCCTGGCCACATACAGCGTCAACCGGGGCGTGCCCGCGGTGATGAGCCACCCCCGCAGCGCAGTGAGCAAGGCTTTCCGCTCCTTCGCCCAGCTGCTCAGCGAGGACACACCCAGCCTGGACTACGCCGCCCCGGTCCGCTCCGAGGCAGACCGCTCCCCTGCGGAGCTAGTCAAACAGCTCTTCGGCCGCCTGCGCATGGCCAGCGCCTAGATCCAGCCCACCCAGACTCGCCAGACTCGTTCCTTGTGCCGCGTGACAGAGAGCGGCGCAGAAATCAGGTAGGTGCACCATGGTCGGACCACTACTTTTCGGAATCCTCGTTGCCCTGGGCGTCGTCGTGACCTTCGGCGCCATCTGGCACTTCGCCAACGGACAGGACGAGGTGGAGGAGCGGCTGGACCAGTACGGCCGCAAGAGCGCCTTCGCCCAGCTTTCCGAGCTGGAGCCGGAGCCCTCGGCCCGGCGGCGCATCAACCGCCTGTTGGCCGGCCTGGGCCTGGGCCCCAGCCAGGCGGAGCTCCTGAGCCAGGCGGATCTGCCGTTGACGGCGGCTGAGTTCACCATGATCGTCATCGGGGCCGGCGCCCTGGGCCTGATCTTCGGCGCCTTCCGCTTCCACCTGGCCGTGGGGCTGGCCCTGGGGGCCTTCGCCGCCTACCTGCCCATCTTCTATGCCCGCTATCGCCGCAAGCAGCGACAGAAGGCCTTCACCGAGCAGGTGCCCCAGCTGTTGACCCTGCTGGTGGGCGCCCTGCGCTCCGGCTACGGCCTGACCCAGTCCATCGAGCTGGTCATCGATCAGATCGGGGACCCGGCCTCCACGGAGCTGGAACGGGTGATGCGCACGGTGGACCTGGGTTTCCCCATCCACCAGGCCCTGCGCCAGATGGCGGACCGCATCGGCACGGACGAGGCGGACATGGTGGTGACGGCCATCAACGTCCAGTACGAGACCGGCGGCAACCTGGCCCAGACCCTGGAGATCATCGGTGAGACGGTCCGGGACCGGCTGCGCATCCAGCGGGAGATCCGGGTGCTGACGGCCCAGCAGCGCATCACCGGCTACATCCTGGCCGCCCTGCCCCTGGGCCTGGTGGCCCTGCTCTTCATGATCAACCCGGACTACATGGCCCGCCTGTTCGAGCCCGGCTGGATCCGGCTGCTGCCCGTGGCCGCCCTGTTGATGCAGACTGCCGGTTTCCTGGTCATTCGCCGCATTGTGGACATCCAGGTCTAGCCCCTGGCAAAGGAGTCGAACCCGATGGATCTGGTCACCCTGTTGACGAGCTACGACATCTTCACATCCCCGGCCACTGCTGCCGCCCTGACGTTCCTGGCCGTGGTCCTGATCTGGATGGCCTTCGCCCCGGCCCGCCCGGTGCGCCAGGTCCAGTCCCGCCTGGACAGCTACCTGGACCGGCAGACCTACTTCGAGACGGTGGAGATCAGCCGCCCCTTTGCCGTGCGGGTGCTGCTGCCCCTGCTGCGCCGCCTGCTGAGCATCCTGGGCGGTTTCGCCCCCAAGCGCAACCTGGAGAAGATCCACGAGATGCTCCTCCAGGCTGGGGAGCCCCTGGGCCTGACGGTCCTGGATTTCTTCGGCCTGCGCCTGCTCACGGCCCTGATCCTGGGGGTGGGCGGGGTGCTCTACTTCGGCCGCAGCCTCTCCTTCCAGATGGCCCTGCGCAACGGGCTGCTCTTCGCCGGCGTGGGCTTCTTCCTGCCCCTCTTCTGGCTGCGGGCCAAGGCCAAGCGACGTCGCCAGGCCATCCTGCGAGCCCTGCCCGACGCCCTGGACATGCTGACCATCAGCGTGGAGGCCGGCCTGGCCTTTGAGTCCGCGCTGGCCCAGGTGGGGCAGAAGTGGCAGAACCCCCTCACCGAGGCCTTCCGCCGGGTGGCCGCGGAGATGCGGGTGGGCACCCCCCGGGACGTGGCCCTGCAGCGCATGGCCGAACGGTCTGGCGTGGAGGAGCTGCGCACCTTCGTGAGCGTGCTCATCCAGTCCAACCAGCTGGGCGTGAGCATCGCCCAGGTGCTCCACTCCCAGGCTGCGGAGATGCGCACCAAGCGCCGCCAGATGGCGGAGGAGCAGGCCCGGCAGGCCAGCGTGAAGATGGTCTTCCCTCTGGTCTTCCTGATCTTCCCGGCCCTGTTCATCGTCATCCTGGGCCCGTCCATTCCCACTTTCCTGTTCTGGATGGAGCGCCTGACCTCAGGCAACTGAGGCGACCTGCCTCGAGCCGGTCCGCCCCACCTTGAGCGGCCCGACCCGAACTTGAACCCACAACGTGGCGCCGGCCCTTGCCCACAGCGCCTCTGGAGGAACGTTTCATGTCCAGCAATCTGATCCCCATCACCGGGACGCCTCTCTACACCGAAGGCATGGCCCACCTGCAGGCGGGCGAATGGCAGGAGGCCATCCGCTGCTTCCAGGAGCTGGCCCGCCAGCACCCGGGCAACCCCACTGTGGAGGACGCCCTGGAAATGGCCCTCTTCAAGGCCGGCCTGGAGGCCCAGACGGAGATCAAGGCCAAGCGCTGGGCCTACCCCTGGCAGCCCCTGCTCTTCCGCAGCGCGGTGGTCGTGGTGGTGGCCGTGCTCCTCTTCCAAGGCTTCGTTCTGGCCAGCCGCTACGTCATGCCCGTCATCGCGGAGGCCCGGCAGGAGAAGCAGCTGAAGCAGATCCTGGCCGAGGGCTACACCTTCCTGGAGGCGGGCAACCTGGACCAGGCCGAGGCCAACTTCCGCCAGGTGCTCTCGGTGAAGCCGGAGGAGGGGGAAGCCCTGGCCGGGCTGAACCAGGTGATTGAGCAGCGGGCCCTCCTGACCGCCTACCGGAAGGCTGTGGCCCTGGAGGAAGCCGGGGAATACCAGGCTGCCCTGGAGGCCTACAACGACATCCTGGTCCAGGCCCCGGGCTACCGGGACGTGAGCGACCGCATCGTGGCCATCCAGAACCGGCAGCAGCTGGACGAGCTCTTCGCCCTGGCCGAGACCTACCGCAAGCTCAACCTGGACGCGAAGGCCCTGGACACCTACCAGCAGATCCAGGAGATCAGCATCCACTACAAAAGCGACACCGTCCGGGAACGCCTCTTCGACCTCTACCTGAAGCTGGGCCGGCAGATCCTGGAACAGGATCCGCCGGCGCCGGAGCAGATGCCCCTGGCCCTGGACTACTTCCAGAAGGCCCTGAGCCTGGAGCCAGCCAACGACCAGGCCATCCTGGAGCACCGGCTGGCCACCCTCTACCTGGACGGCAAGGAGTGGTACGATGCGGCCCGCTGGGACGACGCGGTCCTGCGCCTGCGCGGGGTCTACGATCAGCGGCCCGACTACCTGGGCGGCATCCTGGCGGAGCTCCTCTACGACGCCTACGTGCGCAGCGGGGACCAGCACCGGGACTCCGGGGATGTCTACTTCGCCTACGAGCAGTACCGCAAGGCCGCGGCCCTGCCGGTGAGCGACACGGCCCTGGCCGAAGGGCGCATCGCCCAGATCCTGCCGTCCCTGACGCCCACGCCCACACCCACGGCCACACCCACCATCACGCCCACGCCCATCCCGGTGCCGCCCACGCCCCGGCCTCTGGCGGCCTACCACAACCGCATCGTTTTCCGCTCCAACAACGAGGATCAACCCGGCTTCTGGGTCATGGATCCGGACGGCAGCAACCGGCAGTACCTGGGCGACAACCGGGACCTGCGCCGCCAGTACGAGGAGCTGGTCGTCCAGGCCCAATTCTCCCCGGATGGCCGCTACCGGGCCTTCGTCCAGGAGCGGGAGACCGCCGGGGGCAAGATCCCCCAGATCTACATCGACCGGCCGCCCCATCCCACCTACGGGCCCCTGCCGCCCAAGGAGCTGACCGCCTTGACCGGCATGAGCTACGACCCGGCCTGGTCGCCGGACGGCTCCCGCATCGCCTTCGTGAGCCAGGAACTGGGCGGCGACGACATCTGGGTCATCTCTGTGGACGGCACCAACGCCCGAGCCCTGACCCGGAACACCTGGGAGTGGGACAAGCACCCCTCCTGGTCGCCGGACAGCAGCCGGATCGTCTTCTGGTCCAACCGGGACGGAGTGATGCAGATCTACGTCATGGACGCGGATGGCCGCAATGTCCGCAACATCAGCAACGTGCCCTGGGACGAGTACGATCCCATCTGGGTGCGGTGAGGCTGGGAGCGAGGAACTGGGAAGTTGGGAGTTGGAAGTTGGGAGTTGGGAGTTGGCCGACGACCGCAGTAGCCGTCACTGGAGCACCGAACGAGAGGACCAAGCATGTTGAACTTCCGCAATAACCGGGCTGGAACCACGGTAGGCCGGAGCGGCCAGGCCGGGAACGGCAGCCGCCCCAACGATGCCTACCTGACCATCCGAGAGAAGGTGCAGCGCCGTCTGCTGGCCCAGCTGAACCCCGGCGCCAATATCACCAACGACAGCGATGTGCGCCGCTCCCTGGAACGCATCTTCCAGGAGGTGCTGGCCGAGACGGGCCTGCCCCTGAGCCGCAGTGAACGAACGGAAATGTTCGAACAGATCGTGGCGGACCTCCTGGGGCTGGGCCCCCTGGAGCCCCTGCTGCAGGACAACAGCATCAGCGAGATCCTGGTGAACGGGCCAGACCAGGTCTTCATCGAGCGCAACGGCATCCTGGAGGAGGCGGAGGTCCGCTTCCAGGACGAGGCGGAGGTCCTGCGCATCATCGACCGCATCGTGGCGCCCCTGGGCCGCCGGGTGGACGGCAGCAGCCCCATGGTGGACGCCCGCCTGCCCGACGGCTCCCGAGTCAACGTGGTCATCCCGCCCCTGGCCCTGGTGGGCCCCTGCATCAGCATCCGCAAGTTCGTCCGCCACATCATGTCCGTGGAGGACCTGGTGGCCAGCGGCACCATCTCCCAGGAGATGATCGACTTCCTGCGGGTGGCGGTCCTGGCCAAGCTGAACATCCTGGTCTCCGGCGGCACCTCCACCGGCAAGACCACCCTGCTGAACGTGCTCTCTTCCTTCATCCCGGACCGGGAGCGCATCATCACCATCGAGGACGCGGCGGAGCTGCGCCTGCAACAGCGCCACGTCATCCCCCTGGAGGCCCGCCCCCCCAACGTGGAGGGCAAGGGCCAGATCACCATCCGCCAGCTGGTGATCAACGCCCTGCGCATGCGGCCGGACCGCATCGTGGTGGGCGAGGTGCGGGGCGGCGAGGCCCTGGACATGCTCCAGGCCATGAACACCGGCCACGAGGGCTCCCTGACCACGGTCCACGCCAACGGCCCCCGGGACGCCCTGCGCCGGGTGGAGACCATGGTGCTCATGGCGGGCATGGAGCTGCCTCTCCGGGCCATCCGGGAGCAGATCGCCTCGGCCTTCGACCTGGTCATCCAGCTGGAGCGCATGCCCGACGGCAGCCGCAAGGTGGTGCAGATCGCCGAGGTCCAGGGCATGGAGGGGGATGTGATCGTCATGCAGGACATCTTCCACTTCGTGCGCCGGGGCATGAAGGACGGCCGGGTCCAGGGCTATTTCAGCGCCACCGGCATCCGGCCCAAGTTCATCGAGAAGATCGAGGCCGCTGGATTCCAGGTGTCGCCGGACCTTTTTATGCCCACGGCCCCCCCCAAGAAGAAGCGCTGGTAAGGAGCTGAACATGTCCGAATCCATTCTGGAACGCCCCCACCT
>WGCB01000154.1 GCA_015494005.1 Caldilineaceae bacterium | reverse complement strand
GTATCGACGAAGGAGGTAGAAAGTGTCAGAATCCTTTCCCAACCGTTAGTGTGATCCGAGGATGCCCACATAGGCCTTACGTATTGACCACCCCATTGTACACGATCCTCCAGGCGATGGGAAGGTCACAAAGCTTTCAATTTCCTGGGAATCGGCGACCAGGCCACCTGGGAAACGGCGCTCCTCCCTGGATCGAAGGCCCGAGAGAAAATTTGGCACAGGCAGTTGTCATTCCGCCTGGAGCATGCTAAGATGGGGAGGAAGCATCCCCCCTCTGAACACAACCCCACCAACACAACCTGTTTTCCACTTCAACCATATTCCACCCACAGGAGGAGCGAACCATGCATCGACGACGAGCGTTCCTGGTGTTCATCGGCCTGCTGGTGAGCCTGTCCATGCTGCTGAGCGCCTGCGCCCCGGCTGCCGCGCCCAGCTCAGGCGCCCCTGCAGCAGAGGAAGCAGCCAAGCCAGCCGAAGGCGAGGAGATGGCCCCCCAGCCCGCCGCGGAGGAGCCGGCCGCCCCAGAGGCCGAGGAGAAAGTGTCCATCACCTTCTGGCACGCCATGAGCGGCAGCCGGGGTGAGGTGGTGGAGGAGCTGGTTTCCAGCTTCAACGAGAAAAACCCCAACATCGAGCTGACCGCAGAGTACACCGGCAGCTACGCGGAGACCCTGACCAAGGCCCTGGCCGCCTACAAGGCCGGCGAGCCCCCCACCATCGCCCAGGTCTACGAGGTGGGCACCCAGACCATGCTGGACTCGGGCGTGATCGTGCCGGTCTACACCCTGAACAAAGGCGAGGTGGACTGGGACGAGGTGGTGGAGCCCATCCGCAAGTACTACTCCGTGGACGGCAACCTCTACTGCATGCCCTTCAACAGCTCCACGGCTATGCTCTACTATAACAAGGACATGTTCGAGGCTGCTGGACTGGACCCGGACCAGCCCCCCACGACCTGGACCGAGGTGGAGGCGTTCAGCAAGCAGATCATGGACGCCGGCGTGGCCGAGGGCGGCTTCTCCATGGGCTGGCCGGCCTGGATCCTGGAGCAGATGTTCGCCTGGCACGACCAGCTCTATGCCAACAATGACAACGGCCGCTCCGGCCGGGCCACGGAGGTCCTCTTCAACAGCGACTTCGGCAAGATGGTCCTGGGCGAGTGGCAGCGCATGGCCGATGAGGGTGTGCTGGTCTACGGCGGCCGCCAGTACAAGGCCAACGACCCCTTCCTGGGCCAGCAGTTCCCCTTCCTCTTCCAGAGCACGTCCAGCCTGGGCGGCATCCTGAAGAAGGCGGACTTCAATGTGGGCACGGCCTTCCTGCCCCGCTTCGAGGGGGACTACCCCAAGGGCAACAGCGTGGTGGGCGGCGGCTGCCTCTGGCTCTTCGACCAGGCCACACCGGAGCAGCAGGCCGCGGCCTGGGAGTTCTTCAAGTACACCTTCTCGCCCGAGCGGGCCATCATCTGGCACAAGAAGACCGGCTACTTCCCCACCAGCAAGACCGCCTATCAGATGCTCATCGACGAGGGCTGGTTCGAGGAGGAGCCCAACCACGCCACGGCTTTCAACCAGATCCTGAGTGGCAACGACACCCCGGCCTCCCGGGGCGTGCTCTTGGGGCCCTTCGTCCAGATCCGGGACGTGACCGGGACCGCCATCGAGGAGATCGTGGTCAACGGCGCGGATGTGTCCGAGACCCTGGACGCGGCCGCGGCCGAGGCCAACCAGCTCCTGGCGGACTACAATGCCCTGTACGGAGACTGATCCGTGATGCGTAATCAGTAACGAGTAAGGAGTAATGAGTGCAAGGGAAGCGAGTTCCTACTCATTACTCCTTACTCATTTTCCCCCGTATCGCCTTGTTCCGTCATCCATCCACCAAACCGGCCGCCTGCCATGCAGACACGCTTCCCGAACCGCTTCCTGCCCTACCTGCTCCTGGCGCCCAGCGTGATCGTGGTCCTCATCTTCTTCGTGATCCCCAGCGTCCAGAGCCTCTACCTGAGCTTCTATCGGGTGGCGCCCCTGGGCAACCGCAAGATCTTCATTGGGTTCCAGAACTTCGCCCGCCTCTTCCAGGACCCTGGCTACCTCAACTCCATCAGCGTGAGCGTCAAGTTCGCTGGCTTCGTGGTCCTGGTAGGCCTGGCCGCCAGCCTGGGCGTGGCCGTGGTGGCCAACCAGCGCTACCGGGGCTTCGCGGTCTACCGCACCATGCTCATCTGGCCCTACGCCCTCTCCCCGGCCATCGCCGGCCTCATCTGGGCCATGATGATGGACCCTAGCTTCGGCATCGCCGCCCGCTTCCTGCGCCAGCTCACGGGGGTGCGCTTCAGCTACCTGACCGACAGCACCCATGCCCTGCTCTTCGTGGCCATCGCCGCCACCTGGAAGATGATGGGCTACAACATCATCTTCTTCCTGGCCGGGCTTCAGGGGCTGCCCCGGGAGCTCCTGGAGGCCGCGTCCATCGACGGCGCCAACGCCTGGACCCGCTTCTGGCGCATCGCCTTCCCCCTCCTCTCCCCCACCACCTTTTTCCTGTTCATCATGAACACCCTCTACGCCTTCTTCCAGGTCTTCGGCCTGGTCCACATCACCACGGAAGGCGGGCCGGGCCGGGCCACGGACATCCTGGTCTTCAAACTCTACCGGGATGGCTTCGTGGGGATGAACACCGGCTTCGCCTCGGCCCAGTCCATCGTCCTGTTGATCATGGTGGCCGCCCTGACCGTCATCCAGTTCCGCTACGTGGGGAGCAAGGTCTTCTACCGATGAGCACGTCCACGCCTGCCCTGCCCAGACAGATCCGCACCCGGGCCTCCAGCTGGGGCCGCTTCCGCAAGCGCTTCCTGGACCCGGCCCTCGCCCACGGGATCATGCTGGTGACCGTCTTCTTTATCATGTTCCCGGTCCTCTACGCCCTGCTCCTGGCCACCCAGACGCCCCAGGAGTACTACCGGCTGCAGCTGATCCCCGGGAACCAGCTCCTGGTGAACGCCCAGCAGGCCTGGAACCAGGTCAACCTGGGCCGCCTGCTCCTGAACACCACCTACATCGCGGTGGTGGTGGCCCTGGGCAAGATCATCCTGAGCATCATCGGGGCCTTCGCCTTCGTCTACTTCGATTTCCGGGGCAAGACCTTCTTCTTCCTGATGATCCTCATCACCCACATGCTGCCCCTGCCCGTGCGCATCGTGCCCACCTTCGAGCTCATCGACGCCTTCGGCTGGATCAACACCTTCAACGGCCTGACCATCCCCTTCTTCGCCAGTGCCACGGGCATCCTGCTCTTCCGCCAGCTCTACCAGACCATCCCGCCGGCCCTGGCCGACGCGGCCCGCATCGACGGCGCCGGGCCCCTCCAGTTCCTCTGGGCCATCGTCCTGCCCATCTCCCGGACCAACGTGGCCGCCCTCTTCCTCATCGAGTTCATCTACATGTGGAACCAGTACCTCTGGCCCCTGCTCATCGCCAACGCGGACCGCACCCGGGTGGTGCAGATCGGCCTGAAGCAGCTGGTGGCCACAGAGGCCGCGGTGGAGTGGCACTACGTCATGGCCGGCACCATCATCGCGGCCATCCCGCCCCTCATCGTCCTGGTGCTCTTGCAGCACAGCCTCATCGAGGGCATGTCCCTCTACGAGGAAAAGTAGATGCAACCCATCGACGGCTTCATCTTCGACCTGGACGGCACCGTCTACCTGGGCGAGGAGGCCCTCCCCGGCGTCCCAGAGGCCATCGCCGCCCTGCGGGAGCGGGGCAAGCGGGTGCTCTTCGTGAGCAACAAACCCCTGGAGCCTCGGGAGGCCTACGCGGCCAAGCTCACCCGCCTGGGCATCCCCGCCACGGCGGACGACGTGATCACCTCCGGCTACGTCCTGGGACATCATCTGGCCCGGACCATGCCCGGCCTGCGCCTCTACGTCATCGGGGAGCGGAACCTGCTGGAGGAGCTGCGGGGCCACGGCCTCACTGTGGTGGAGGAGCTCTGGGACCAGGACCCCAAGCAGGTGCTGGATCCTCGGGGCATCGACGGGGTGGTGGTGGCCTTCGACCGCACCCTGACCTACCGCAAGCTTAACACCGCCTACCAGGCCCTGATGCGAGGCGCCCGGTTCTTCGCCACCAACGGGGACAAGACCTGCCCCATGCCCGGCGGCGCCATCCCGGACGCAGGGGCCACCATCGCCGCCCTGGAGGCGATCACCGGCCGGCGGGTGGAACTCCTGGCCGGCAAACCCTCGCCCATCATGGTCCAGGTGGCCCTGGAGCGCCTGGGCCTCCCCCCGGAGCGGG
>WGCB01000153.1 GCA_015494005.1 Caldilineaceae bacterium | reverse complement strand
CTGCTGGTTCCCATCGCCAGCAGCGAGAATGGTTCCCCCATCGGGGTGATTCGGGTCTCGGCCACGGAGCGGGTGAAACCCTTCACCGAAAGCGACATGGTGGTCCTGCGCACGGTGACCAACAGCGTGGCCACCGCCCTGAGCAATGCCCGGCTCTACCGGCAGCTCTCCGAGGCCCGCTACCGGGAAGCCCGGCTGCTGGCCCGCATCGTGGACGGGCACGCCGGCGATCCGGTGGGGCACTGCGAGCGGGTGGCCCTCTACGCGGAGGCCCTGGCCCGCCGTCTGCGCCTTCCCCCGCCCCAGCTCCAGGCGGTGGGCATGGCCGCGGCCCTCCACGAGATCGACCGCCTCTCCTCCCTGGGCGCTTCCCAGGCCTTGGCCCAGTTCCGGCCCGGCAACGGCGCAGAACCCGAGCTCTCCATCCAGCCCGAGGCCGTGGAAGACATCCTGGCTGACCTGGGCTTCGGAGAGGAGGTCATCCAGCTCGTTTCTGGCTACCGTCAGCTCCGGGACCAGGCGAGCGAACCCTCCAATGGGACAGGCGCTTCCACCCCTCGCCGGGAGGAGGGCGCCCTGGAAGATGCGCCCCTGGAGGTGCGGATCATCGCGGTGGCCGACTGGGTGGACTCCCACCTCCCCGAGATGCCCGCCACCGAGGTGCCGGACCTGGAGCGCTGGTGCGAGCAGTTGACCGGTCGGCAGGACAGCCCGGACCCGGACCTGGTGGCCCTCTTCTGTCAGCTGATCCGCTCTGGGCTCGTCCCCTTTCCTCGCCTGGCCTGACCCGGCCTCCCTGGCCCGGGACTCCTCGATCCGCCCAGACCCTCACCTCGCTTTCCCCAACAGCGGTTGCCCGTGAAATCGAGCCGACCTCATTCCGGCGTGACGTAGGCCGCGGTGATGCCCCCGTCCACGGTGAAGGTGGCCCCGGTGACGAAGGAGGACTCGTCCGAGGCCAGGAAGAGGGCCGCGTAGGCGATCTCCCGGGCCTCGCCGAAGCGGCCCATGGGGATGTGGACCAGCCGCCGCTGCCGCTTCTCCTCCGTGTCCAGGACCTTCATGAGCAGCTCGGTGCGCAGCGGACCCGGGCAGAGGGCGTTGACTCGAATGTTCTCCCGGGCGTGGATCACCGCCAGCTCTCGGGACATGGAGAGCACGCCCCCTTTGCTGGCCGTGTAGGCGATCTGCGGGGTGGCCGCTCCCAGCAGGGCCACGAAGGAGGCCACGTTGATCACCGAGCCGCCGCCCGCCCGGCGCAGGGCCGGGATCCCGTACTTGCAGCCCAGGAAAACCCCCTTCAGGTTGATGCGCATGGTCAGCTCCCAGATCTCCTCGGAGGTGCTCTCCGCGTCCCCGTCCTGGGCGTGCATGATGCCGGCGTTGTTGAAGAGCACGTTCAGCTTGCCGAAGCGCTCCTCGGCCACCGCCACCATCCTCTGGCAGTCCTCGGCCCGGGAGACGTCGGCCCGGACGAAGGCCGCGTCCCCGCCATCCTCCAAGATTCGGGCCACCGTCTCCTGGCCGCCGGCCTCGTTGATGTCCGCCACCACGATCCGGGCCCCTTCTCGGGCAAAGAGCAGGGCGGATTCCCGTCCAATGCCGCTGCCGGCCCCGGTGATCAGGGCCACTTTGTCTTTCAAACGCACGGTTTCTCTCCCCTCGGTTTGAATGGTTCGGTTATGCCGTTGTTCTCTGGCCGTTGTCTGGCGCGTGGCGAACCCTGGCCGCCTGTGCCGCCTCCACCAGGGCGTCGAAGAGTCGCTGCTGGACCGGGTCCGTGGCCGCGGTCATCTCCGGGTGCCACTGGACCGCCAGCAACCAGGGGTGGGAGGGCATCTCCAGAGCCTCGATGGTGCCGTCGGGAGCCCGGGCTACCACCCGCAGGCCCGGCCCGGGGCGGCGCACGGCCTGGTGATGCCAGGAGACCGCCTCGATCTGCTCCCTGCCCAGGATCGCCGCCAGCCGGGAGCCCGGCTCCAGGAGGATGGGGTGGCGAGTGGGGCGCCGTTCCGGGAGCCGGTGGGAGAGGGCATCGCCCACCTCGTCGGGCAGGTGCTCGATGAGGGTGCCGCCCAGGGCCACGTTCAGCACCTGGGCGCCCCGGCAGATGCAGAGGCAGGGGAGGCCCCGCTCCACCAGCCGCCAGGCCAGGGCCAGCTCCGTGGCGTCCCGCTCCGGGTCCACCATGTAGATGCTCTCGTGGTCCGCGCCGGCGTAGTGGCTGGGGTCCAGATCCCCGCCGCCGGTGAGGATCAGCCCGTCCAGCCGGGCCAGGATGGGCTCCAGCTGGGTCTCCCCGGGTGGGATGAGCAGGGGGATGCCCCCGGCCCGGCGCACCGCCTCCACGTAGTCCGCGGGCAGGGGGAACTGGTTCTCGCTGTCTCGTCCGTAGGTTGTCAGTCCGATGAGTGGGGCTGTGGTGGGGCTCGCCATGGTTCAGACTCGTTCGAAGTAGCGCTTTCGTTCCCAGTCGGTGACGGCCCGGTCGTAGGCCTCCTGCTCCACCCGGAAGAAGTGGGTGTAGTGCTCCACCACGTCCTCGCCGAAGGCCTGGCGGGCGAACTCGCTCTGGGCGAAGCGGTCCGTGGCCTCCCGCAGGCTGCGGGGCACATGGGGCAGGTCCTGGGCCGCGTAGACATCCCCTTCGAAGATGTCCGGCGGTTCGATGCGGTTGGCGATGCCGTCCAGCCCGGAGGCCAGGGCCGCGGCGTAGGTGAGGTAGGGGTTGCAGTCCGCGCCGGGAATGCGGCACTCGATGCGCAGGCTGCTGCCTCGGCCCACCACCCGGAAGCCGGCGGTGCGGTTGTCGTAGCTCCAGGCCATGCGGGTGGGCGCCCAGGAACCGGCCTGGTAGCGCTTGTAGGAGTTGACGTTGGGCGCGTAGAAGACCATCACGTCCGGCACGTGGGCGATCCAGCCTCCCAGGAACCAGCGGAAGACGTCCGAGCCCTGCACCGGGCCGAGCTGCTCTGCGCCGGGGAAGGCCGCTTCGCCGTCGGTCCAGAGGCTCAGGTGCACGTGGCAGCTGGAGCCGGCCCCGTCCGCGCTGTACTTGGCCATGAAGGTCACGCTGATGCCCAGGGCGTCGGCGATCTCTTTCAGGGCTTGCTTGTAGATGCTGTGCCGGTCCGCCATGGTGAGCACGTCCGAGTAGCGGATGTTCAGCTCGTGTTGACCCAGGCCCCACTCCCCTTTGGTGTTCTCCACGGGCACACCGGACTGCTTCAGGTGACGCCGGGCCAGGGCGTTGAAGTACTCCACCCGGGCGCCCTGGAGCATGTGATAGTCCTCGATGTACCAGCCAGCCGGCTCCAGATCCATGAACTTCTTCTTGGCTGCCTCCTGGTAGGAGTCGTTGAAGATGTAGTACTCCAGCTCGGAGCTGGCCATGGCGTTGTAGCCCATGTTGGCCGCCCGCTGGATCTGGCGGCGCAGCATGCTCCGGGGTGCCACCGAGACCAGCTGGTGGGTCTTCTCGTCCTCCACGTCGCAGAGGACCATGGCCGTTTTCTCCAGCCAGGTGGCCCGGCGCAGGGTCTTCATGTCCGGCACCAGGTGGAAATCCCCGTAGCCCGTCTCCCAGTTGGAGAAGCGGTAGCCCGGCACTGGCTCCATCTCCATGTCCACAGTGAGGAGGTAGTCACAGCCGTGGGTGCCCTGGCTGAGCCCCTCCTCCAGGAAGAACTCCGCGTCGAAGCGCTTGCCCATGAAGCGGCCGTAGAGGTCGGTGAAGACGACCAGCACGGTCTCGATCTCGCCGGTTTCCACCAGCTCGCTCAGCTGCTCTGGGGTCAACATGCCGTGTACTTTCATAGCGGCTCCTCTCCGTGAAGTGCAGGGGTCAAGATGCAGGATCGGCCAGATTCGGGCCTGGTGGGCTCGGCTCGGCCCGGGGATTCTGCCGAAAAGGCGTGGATCATCTTGTCCAAGTGGGTCTGTTCCAACAGCGGGGGCGGCGTCCATTGTACAACATTGTCCCGGATCGCGCATCTGCACGCGAAGAGCCCAGCTCCCGAAGGAACTGGGCTCGGAGTGCGATGGTTTTCCTGGTGAAAGCCCCCGGAAGCGACCCGGGAGCCCTCCCGAGCCTCAGTCGATGCGGACCCGGCGCAGGCGCAGGGCGTTGGTCACCACGCTGATGCTGGAGAAGGCCATGGCCCCGGCTGCCAGGATGGGGTGCAGCTGCTGCAGGAAGCTGGGCGCCCAGGAGAAGGGGGCCAGCACACCCGCGGCGATGGGGATCAGGGCCACGTTGTAGCCGAAGGCCCAGGCCAGGTTCTGCTTGATGTTGCGCATGGTGGCCTTGGAGAGGGCGATGGCCTGGGGCACGCTGCGCAGGTCGCCCCGCATCAAGGTCACGTCCGCGGCCTCCATGGCCACGTCCGTGCCCGTGCCGATGGCGAAGCCCACGTCCGCCTGGGCTAGGGCCGGGGCGTCGTTGATGCCGTCGCCCACCATGCCCACCTTGTAGCCCTCTTCCTGCAGCTTGGATACGTGGGCCGCCTTGTCCCCGGGCAGCACCTCCGCGAAGACTCGGTCGATGCCCACCTCCCGGGCGATGGCCTCGGCCGTGGCCTGGTTGTCCCCGGTGACCATGGCCACCATCAGCCCCAGCTTGTGCATGGCGGCGATGGCCTCCTTGGAGCCTTCCTTGATGGTGTCGGCCACGCCGATGAGGGCGGTGGCCTGGCCATCCACGGCCAGCCACATGGCTGTCTTGGCCTGCTGCTGCATCTCCGCCGCCTTGGGCTCCAGGCCGTTCAGATCCACCTGTTCCCGCTGCATCAGCCGCAGGTTGCCCACCAGGACCTGGCGGCCGTCCACCTGGGCGGCGATGCCGTGGCCGGCGATGCCCTGGAAGCGGTCCGGATCGACCAGGGCCAGCCCTTTCTCCTGGGCCACCCGCACGATGGCCTCGCCCAGGGGATGCTCCGAGCCCTTCTCCGCGGAGGCGGCCAGGCGCAGGACATCGTTGGGATCCCCGGCCCAGGTCTGGCTCACCACCACGTCTGTGACGGAGGGCTCGCCCTTGGTGATGGTGCCGGTCTTGTCCAGCACGATGGCGGTCAGCTTGTGGGCCTGCTCCAGTGCGGTGCTGGTTTTGAAGAGGATGCCGTGCTCAGCCCCCTTGCCCACGCCCACCATGATGGAGGTCGGCGTGGCCAGCCCCATGGCGCAGGGACAGGCGATGACCAGGACGGCGATCAGGCGCAGCAGGGCGGGCACGAAGCCGGCCCCTGCCACCAGCCAGATGCCGAAGGTGCCGAAGGCGATGATGATCACCGCGGGCACGAAGTAGGCCGAGACCTGAT
>WGCB01000152.1 GCA_015494005.1 Caldilineaceae bacterium | reverse complement strand
GCGGAGCAGGCCAACATGGAAGAGACCGGCGCGGGAGAGACCGGCGCCCAGGGGAACGGCAGCGAGGCCGGCCTGCCCACGCCGGAGCAAATCCGGGAGGTGATCCGGGCCAAGGTGCGGGACCCAGAGCTGATGATGAACATCGTGGACCTGGGGCTGATCTACGACATCCAGGTGACCCCGGAGCGCACCGCGGAGATCACCATGACCCTGACCAGCCCTGGCTGCCCGGCTGGCCCCCAGATCATCACCGAGACCCAGCGGGCCATCCACATGGCCTTCCCAGAGCTGGACGAGGTGAACATCCACCTGGTCTGGACGCCCTTCTGGAACCCGGACATGATGTCCCAGGAGGCCAAGGACGAGCTGGGCATCTTCTGAGCCGGGTTCCCACAACCGAGTTCGACGCGAGAACGCCACCCGGGATCCCAGGTGGCGTTCTGCGTGGGGCGAAAGCAGCTTCCGGGCGCTACCCGGATTTCTGCTGCTCGGCCAGCTTCTTCTTTTCCTCCTCCACCAGGACCCGGCGCAGGAACTTGCCCACCTGGCTCTTGGGCAGCTCGCTGCGGAACTCCACCAGCTTGGGCACCTTGTAGGGGGCTAGCCGCTCCTTGCAGAAGGCGATGATCTCCTCCACTGTGGCCACTTCCCCTTCCTTCAACACGATGTAGGCCTTCACCGTCTCCCCCCGTTTGGGATCCGGCACGCCGGCCACCACCGCCTCCAGGACCTTGGGGTGCATGTAGAGCACCTCCTCCACCTCCCGAGGCACGATGTTGTAGCCGCTGGCGATGATCAGGTCCTTCTTCCGGTCCACGATGTAGAAGTAGCCCTCGTCATCCATCTTGGCGATGTCCCCGGTGTGGAGCCAGCCCTCCGGATCGATGGTCTTGGCCGTCTCGTCCGGCCGGTTCCAGTAGCCTTTCATGATCTGGGGGCCCCGGGCCACCAGCTCGCCCTCATCCCCCTGGGGTAGAGGTGTGTAGGTGCCGTCCGGGTTGGCCTCCAGGGCCACGATGGCGATCTCCGTGGAGGGCAGAGGCAGGCCCACGGAGCCGGCCTTGCGCTTGCCCATGATGGGGTTGGCCGTGAGCACCGGGGAGGTCTCGGTGAGGCCGTAGCCCTCCACCAGCTTGCCGCCGGTGATGGCCTCGAACTTCTCCTGGATCTCCACGGGCAGGGGAGCGCCGCCGGAGAGGCAGGCCTTCACGGAATGCAGATCGTACTCCCGCACCCGAGGATGGTTGACGATGGCGATGTACATGGCCGGCACGCCCGGGTAGAGGGTGATCTTCTCCCGGTGGATGATCTCCAGGATGTGGTTCGTGTTCCGGGGATCCGGGACCACCACCAGCTCGCCCCCCGCGAACATGTTGAAGAGCATGCCCACGGTCATGCCGTAGACGTGGAAGAAGGGGAGGGCGCCCAGGGTCTTCTCCTTGCCGTACTCCAGCTGGGTCATCCAGGCGTCCAGCTGCAGCACGTTGGAGACCAGGTTCTTGTGGGTGAGCATGGCCGCCTTGGGCACGCCAGTGGTGCCGCCGGTGTACTGGAAGAGGACCACGTCGTCTGGGTCCACGCTCACGCTGGGCGGGGTGGGGGAAGCGGACCGGAGCAGGTCGTAGAAACGGTGGATGCCCGGGCCGGCCGGTACGTCCGCCAGCAGACCGCCCGCGCGCAGCTGCTTCTCCACCATGCCCTTGAAGGGAAAGCCCAGGCTGCTGGAGACATCGGTGACGATCACGTGCTCCACCGAGGTGCTGTCCTTGATCTTGGCGAAGCGCTCGTAGAGGCCGCTGAGCAGGAGGATGGCGTGGGCGCCGCTGTCCTTGAGCTGGTGCTCCAACTCTCGGGGGGTGTAGGTGGGATTGGTGTTGACCACCGTGCAGCCGGCCTTGAGGGCGCCGTAGAAGGCGATCACCTGCTGGGGGCTGTTGGGCAGCATCACCGAGATGCGGTCCCCTTGCTTCATGCCGATGCTGTGCAGGGCGGCCGCGAAGCGATTCACCGCGTCCACGAACTCCCGGTAGGTCATCTTGGACTGGATGGCCAGCCCCAGAGGCAGGTACTTGAGGAGCATTCGCACGGCGATGTTGTGGGGGTACTTCTGGGCGGAAGCCTCTATTGTTTCGTGTAGCAGCTGCCCCTCGTACTGGATCTCTGCCGGCACATCTGGTTCGTAGTTGGCTAGCCAGGGTTTCTGATCGTAGACACTCATGTTCTTTGCTCCTTGTGGTTGCGCGCTTCCTCTGGGTAGGGAGTGTACGGGGTAGAGAGTGTACCAGCGCCGAATCACTGCACCGGATCGAGACGGAAAAAGACGGTTCGGAAAGATGGATGGAACGGCTTCAAGAAGGTCCGCGGGCAGGAGGAGATCACCAGCCCGCAGGATGCAGTTTCTTTGACAACTGCACCCGCAGGGAATATACTCATTCGAAGGTTATTCGGGGGATTCCGCAGTGCGTCTGTTGCCACAAACGGGACCGTTCAGGGAACGACCCATTCTTAACGATAGTATACCAGGGATCCGGACCGGGAACAACGGGCTTTGCATTTTTCCTCGGGATCCCAGCCATCCACAGCAAGAATCGAGGCAGACATGGCAAAAGCACGGGTGAAATGGATCGAGGACCAGACCTTCATCGGCGTTGATGCCAGCGGCAAGGGCACCCTCATCTCCAGCGGCCGCGGCCCTGGCGTCAGCCCCATGCAGATGCTCCTCCTGGGGCTGGGCGGGTGCAGCCTGGTGGACGTGGTGATCATCCTGAACAAGCAGCGCCAGCCCTTCGTGGATGCGGAGGTGGAGCTGGAGGGCGTCCGGGGAGAGGAGTTCCCCAAGGCCTGGGAGAACATCCACATGCACTACGTCATCACCGGCAAGGGATTGGACGAGAAGCGGCTGCAGCGAGCCATCAAGCTGAGCGTGGAGAAGTACTGCGGCGCCTACGCCACCCTCTCCGGCGTGGCCGAGATCACCTACGACTACGAGATCCGGGAGCCGGAATAGACAGGGCGTCGCCCTCGGCCCTGTGGAGACAGTCTGCCCAAGGGCCGCTCCCACTCGGTTTGCCCTGGGTTGCGAACCTGGGGCTGTCTGTTTTGTGTAGCCAATCGCATCTCGTCTCTGGGACGAGACATTCGTCAGGGAGCACCAGCCATGTTCAAGAAACTCATGACGTTCCTGGGCAAGAAGGCCGCGGAGGCGCAGCGAGCCGAGATGGAGCGAAATCGGGGCGGTTTCGGCGGCGCAGAGGAGTCCACGGAGCCCAAACCCCGCCCCATCCACGTGACGGACCAGGACTTCCAGGAGAAGGTGCTGGAGAGCGGCAAGCTGGCCGTGGTGGATTTCTGGGCCGAGTGGTGCGGGCCCTGCCACGTCATGGCCCCCAACATCGACTACCTGGCCGAGGACTACCACGAGCGGGTGGTGGTGGCCAAGCTGGATGTGGACGCCAACCCGGCCACGCCCCAGAAGTACGGCATCATGGGCATCCCCACCCTGATCTTCTACTTCGGCGGCCAGGAAGTGGACCGGCATGTGGGCATCATGCACTTCGAGCAGCTGACCCGCAAGGTGGACGAGCTGCTGGCCCAGCACGCCCCCCAGGACGAGGGAAGCTAGGCCCTGTCTGCCGGGTGGCCGGAGGGCGAAAGCAGGACGCGAGTACCCAGGGATGGGGAACTCTCTTCTCTCGCTAATCTCTGGTCTCCAATCCCCGACGCTCACCCGCCACCCGCCAATCCCGGCTCCCGATTCCGACGCCCAACGTCAATCCCTACCCAATTACCGGAGACACGTTCCCATGCGGATGTCCAAACTTTTCTTCCAGACCCTGCGAGAGGTCCCCGCGGACGCGGAGATCGCCAGCCACCAGCTCCTCCTCCGGGCCAGCCTGGTGCGCCAGGTGGCGGCCGGCATCTTCGAGTACCTGCCCCTGGGCCAGCGGGTGAAGCAGAAGGTGGAGCAGATCATGCGGGAGGAGATGAACGCCATCGAGGGGCAGGAGATCACCATGCCCATCGTCCAGCCCGCGGAGCTCTGGCAGCGCAGCGGTCGCTGGTACGAGATCGGCGACGACATGGCCCGCTTCAAGGACCGCAACGGCCGGGACTACTGCTTGGGCATGACCCACGAGGAAGTGATCACCGACCTGGTGGCCCAGACGGTGAACAGCTACCGGCAGCTCCCCTTCATGCTCTACCAGATCCAGACCAAGTTCCGGGACGAACCCCGGCCCCGGGGCGGGCTGATCCGGGTGCGGGAGTTCACCATGAAGGACGGCTACTCCTTCCACGCCGACTTCCGGGGGCTGGACGACTACTACCCCCGGGTCTACCAGGCCTACCTGAACATCTACCAGCGCTGCGGCCTGGAGGTCATCGCGGTGGAGAGCGACACGGGCATGATGGGCGGCACCATGGCCCACGAGTTCATGGCCCTGACCCCCGTGGGCGAGGACACCATCATCATCTGCGACCACTGCGGCTACAAGGCCAACCGCCAGGTGGCCACCTTCCGCAAGCCCGAGCCGCCCCAGGAGGAGCCCCTGCCCCTGGAGGAGGTCCACACCCCGGGCGCCCACACCATCGCTGAACTGGCCGCCTTCCTGGACATCCCCGAGAGCCGCACGGCCAAGGCGGTCTTCCTGGTGGCCGAGGTGGAGGACGAGGAAGGCCAGCCCAGGGAGCAGTTCGTCTTCGCGGTGGTGCGGGGGGACATGGAGCTGAACGAGACCAAGCTGGCCAACGCCATCAAGGCCCGTCACCTGCGCCCGGCCCGGCCCGAGGAGATCCAGGCCATCGGCGCGGAGCCCGGCTTCGGCTCCCCCATCGGCATTCAGCGGGACAGGGTGCTGGTGGTGGTGGACGACCTGGTGGCCCGCAGCCCCAACCTGGTGGCCGGCGCCAACAAGCCCGACACCCACTACCGCAACGTCAACTACGGCCGGGACTTCACCGCGGACATCGTGGCGGACATCGTGGCCGCCGCGGCGGGCTACCCCTGCCCGGTCTGCGGCCATCCCCTGCGGGCGGAGCGGGGCGTGGAAGTGGGCAATATCTTCAAGCTGGGCACCAAATATTCCAAGGCCATGGGCGCCACCTACCTGGACGAGAAGGGGGAATCCCACCCCATCGTCATGGGCTGCTACGGCATCGGCACGGGCCGGCTCATCGCCAGCGTCATCGAGCGGAGTCACGACGAGCAGGGCATCATCTGGCCCGTGAGCATCGCCCCCTACCACGTGGCCCTGGTGAGCCTGGCCACCAGCAAGACGCCGGAGGTGGCCGAGGCCGCGGACGCCATCTACCAGCAGCTCACCCAGGCCGGGATCGAGGTCCTCTACGATGACCGGGACGAGCGGGCCGGGGTCAAGTTCAACGACGCGGATCTCATCGGCCTGCCGGTTCGCCTCACCGTGGGCGGCCGGGGCCTGAAGAAGGGCGTGGTGGAGCTGAAGTTCCGCCGCAGCGGCGAGAGCCGGGAGATCCCCGTGGACGACGTGGTGGCCGGCGTGCAGGCGGCCCTGGACGAGGAATGGGCCTGGATCCGCTCCCTGCCCAAGGAGGAGGTCCCGGTATCATGACCGGGCCCCTGGCTTGGTGGCAGAAGGGCATCGTCTACCAGATCTACCCCCGCTCCTTCCAGGACACCAACCGGGACGGCATCGGCGACCTGCCGGGCATTCAGCGCCGGCTGGACTACCTCCAATCCCTGCACGTGGAGGCCATCTGGCTCTCCCCCATCTACCCCTCCCCCATGGCGGACTTCGGCTACGACGTGGCCGACTACACCGGCGTGGACCCCATCTTCGGCACCATGGAGGACTTCGACCGCCTCCTGGCCGCCTGCCACGACCGGGGGCTGAAGCTCATCCTGGACCTGGTTCCCAACCACACCTCCGACCAGCATCCCTGGTTCCTGGA
This sequence comes from Caldilineaceae bacterium, assembly GCA_015494005.1. Lineage (GTDB taxonomy): Bacteria > Chloroflexota > Anaerolineae > Caldilineales > Caldilineaceae > S144-5. The sequence continues at coordinate 7,316 of WGCB01000152.1, read as the reverse complement.
GAGCCGCAGCAGCCGGGACAACCCCAAGCGAGACTGGTACATCTGGCGGGATCCGGCCCCGGGCAGCACCCCGGACAACCCCATTCCTCCCAACAACTGGCTCAGCTTCTTCGGCGGCCCGGCCTGGACCTACGACGAGGCCACGGGCCAGTTCTACCTGCACCAGTTCCTCAAGGAGCAGCCGGAGCTCAACTACCGCAATCCGGAGGTGCTGGCCGCCATGCTGGACGTCATGCGCTTCTGGCTGGCCAAGGGCGTGGACGGCTTCCGGGTGGACGTGATCTGGCTGCTGATGAAGGACCCGGAGTTCCGGGACGAGCCGCCCAACCCGGACTGGGACGGGGTGGATCCCCACGACAGCCTCCGCCACATCTACACCCAGAACCTGCCCGAGGTCCACGACATCATCCGCCAGATGCGGGCGGTGATGGATGAGTTCAGCCAGGCCACGGGCCGGGAGCGGGTGATGATCGGCGAGATCTACCTGCCCATCCCCGAGCTGGTGACGTACTACGGGAAGAACCTGGACGAGTGCCACCTGCCCTTCAACTTCCACCTGTTGGACACCCCCTGGGAAGCCCAGGCCGTGCGTCGCCTGGCCGACGAGTACGAGGCCGCCCTGCCTCCGGGCGCCTGGCCCAACTGGGTCCTGGGCAACCACGACCGGCACCGGGTGGCCAGCCGTCTGGGACAGGCCCAGGCCCGGGTGGCCCAGATGCTCCTCCTCACCCTGCGGGGGACCCCCACCTGCTACTACGGGGACGAGATCGGCATGGAGGACGTGCCCATCCCGCTGAAAAAGATGCAGGATCCCCGGGCCCTGAACCAGCCGGAGATCGCCCACATCGTGGGGCGAGACCCGGAGCGCACGCCCATGCAGTGGGACGACTCGCCCAACGCCGGCTTCTGCGACCCGGACGTGGAGCCCTGGCTGCCCGTAGCCCCGGACTACCGGACCCGCAACGTGCAGGTCCTGTCCCAGGACCCCACCTCCATGCTCAGCCTCTTCCGGGCCCTCGCCCGCCTGCGCCAGGCAGAGCCGGCCCTGCACGGGGGCCGCTACCGGGCCGTGGAGGCCCAGGAGCATCCGGAGTCGGTCTTCGCCTACCTGCGGGAAGGGGAGGGGGCGCGTTTCCTGGTGGTGCTTAATTTTGGCGGAAAAAGCCACACCCTAAATTTCGGCTCTGTGGCATCCAGTGGTAGGATTGAGGTGGCCACCGACATGCGACATAGCGGCGCCGTGGCCCTGGATCAGCTGGAGCTGCAGCCGAACCAGGGCCTGCTCATCCGGCTGGGTCCGGCGTGACTGGACGCCAGGCCGAGGAGCGGCGTCCCTTGTCGGGGAGCACATCGAGAAACCAGGAGAAGCACAACCCCAACGTCACCTGTACAGGAGGAAGCGATATGATTGTGGGTGTCCATAAGATGGAGAAGCTGTTCCGAGAAGCCGCCAGCCTGGACGTGGACAAGAACGACCTGAAGCGGTTGTCGGATCTGGTGGGCAAGAAGCTGAACGACCTGCTCATCATCGGCGTCCGCAACGCCAGCTACAACGCCCGGGATCTGATCATGGAGCCGGATCTGCCCCTGACCAAGGGCTTCCTGGAGACCATGCAGGGCTTTCGCAAGCTGGAAAGCGAGCTGGAGCTGCAGCCCATCCTGGATCACCTGGCCCAGTACCCGCCCCTGGAACGGGAACCCAGCGCGGACGTCCTGGAGCTGTTGCCGGACATCGTGGGCACGCTCATCGTCGTGGCCGCCCGCACCATGAAGGTCATGGATCCCAAGGTGGTGAACCCGGACACGGAGATGTGGGACCGGGTGGCGCAGATCATGGATCTGACCCTGTAGTCGCGCTTTTTCCGCCATCCACCGCCTGGGCCCGGGGCCTTTGTAAGCAGAGTCCCATTGAAATCCGCCCAGAAGAAGGTATAATCAAGCCAGACGAGCTGTCCTGAAACTGCACGTTTCTGGTGGATAAACCGGAGTAAACAAGCCGGAGTAGACAAACCGGGAGTCGATAAGGCATCAGACCAAGCGGGAGAACCTGTTGTGTTCTCGTCACAGAGGTCAACGGCGACTTCTGTGAAGACGGAAGCAGGAAGCGAACAAGGGCGTTGGCTTCCTGCTTCCGTTCCCAACCGCCCCTCCATGGAAGGCGGAGCGGCCGGACGAGGCACTGGCGGCCCCTGACGGGTCACCGCAACAGGTCGCCTGGGAAGATCCTCGGCAAGCACATCGACAACCACACAGCGAAAGGAGGCAACGTTGGCTATCCTGCAGGTCAATGCCCGACCAGCGCAACGTGACCCCTGGCCGTCACGGTCCCAAGGATGGGAGAACAGAGGCCATTTGCTTTCGAATGTTGCCGTGCATACCAGTCCGCAACCCAATCGGCTTGGCGCACGGTTTTCCTTTCTCCCCCGCTCCCCCGGACATGTGAATGGGTCGGCAGAGCAGAACGGCCAGACCGAACCAATGTCCCAACAACTCAACGACGCACAACAGTTCAATACCAGCCAAGAGATTGTCTGGACCCTGACCCCGGCCATCACTGTGGGGCGGGCCATCGTCTCTGCCAGTCAGCGCCTGAGCGAGGCAGGCTGTGATACCCCGCGCCTGGACGCCCAGGTGATCCTGGCCCACGTCCTGGGCCAGGACCGGAGCTGGCTCTTCGCCCACCACGACTACCAGCTGAGCGACCAGGAGATCGAGCGCTACACCGAGCTCATCGCTCGCCGGGCCCGACGGGAGCCTGTGGCCTACCTCATCGGCCGCAAGGAATTCTACGGCCTGGAGTTCCTGGTGGACCGGCGGGTGCTCATCCCCCGGCCCGAGACGGAGCTCCTGGTGGACGCAGCCCTGGGCCAGATCGCCAGCCGCAGCCGCGAGCCCGTCCTGGTGGCGGATGTGGGCACAGGCAGCGGGGCCATCGCAGTGGCGGTGGCCGTCAACGCCCCGGGCAGCCGGGTCTACGCGGTGGATATCAGCCCCGAGGCCCTGGCCGTGGCCCGAGAGAACCTGCGGCGGCTGGACGGGGATGGGCGGGTCCGCCTGTTCCTGGGCGACCTGCTCACACCCCTCCCCGAGCCGGTGGACATCATCGTGGCCAACCTGCCCTACATTCCGGTGAAGGTGCTGGAGACCCTGGACCCGGACGTGCGGGACTACGAGCCTCCCATGGCCCTGGCCGGCGGCGAGGAGGGGTTGCAGCAGATCGAGCGCCTGCTGGAACAGGCCCCCCGCTTCCTCAAGCCCGACGGCACCATCCTGCTGGAGATTGGCCACGATCAGGGGGAGGTGGTGCGGGAGCTGGCCCAGCGCATGGAGCCTCGCCCTCGCTACGTGGGGGTGCGCCAGGACTACAGTGGCCACGACCGCCTGGTGACTATCGAGCTCTGAATCGAGCCAGCCCACATCTGACGAATCGTCAAAAGAAGACGCCCCTCGAGCGAGGGGCGTCTGCGCGTGCATCTGCGACTGTGTGCCGTGACCTCCCGGCCCTGGGCCGCGTCACCTGGCCTGCTGCCAGAAGGTCTCCGGGCGGAAGGCCAGCATGCGCAGGCCGTTCAGGACCACGATGAGGGTGCTCCCCTCGTGGCCCACTACGCCCAGGGGCAGGGGCATCTGGAAGCCGGGAACGAAGATGGGCACCAGGACGGTGGCGCTGATCAGGGTGATGATCACCCCCACGGAGAAGATGATGTTCTGGCGCACGATGCGGCTGGCCCGGCGACTCAGCTCCAGGGCGAAGGGGATCTTGCTCAGGTCGTCGGCCATGAGCACCACGTCCGCGGTCTCCAGGGCCACGTCCGTGCCCGCGGCGCCCATGGCGATGCCCACGGAGGCCGTGGCCAGGGCCGGGGCGTCGTTCACGCCGTCGCCCACCATGCCCACCTCGCCTTCTTCCACCAGCTGGCAGGTGACCTCCACCTTCTGCTCCGGCAGCAGCTCGCTGTAGACGTCCTGGGGATCGATGCCCACCTGCCGGGCGATGTTCTCGGCCACAATGTGGTTGTCCCCGGTGAGCATGACGATGCGCCGGATGCCCAGGCTGCGCAGGCGTTCGATGGTCTCCCGAGCGTTGGCCCGCACCGTGTCCGCCACAGCCAGGTAGCCCACCACCTCCCAGTCCCGGTCTTCGCCCAGGGTGTCCTCCACCGTGCTGCGCCGCACCACCAGCATGGCCGTCTTGCCCTGCTTCTGGAGCTGCTCGCCGATCATGCGGATGGCCGGGGAGAGGTCCATTTCCTGGCTCAGGAAGAGCCGGTCGTTGCCGATGTAGATGATCTCCTGCCGTTCGCCCCGCTGGAAGATGGCCTGGATGCCGTGGCCGGCGATGGCCCGGAACTCTCGGGGCTCCTCCAGCTCCAGCCCTGCCTCCTGGGCGGCCCGGAGGATGGCCTGGGCGATGGGGTGCTCGCTCAGGGCCTCCGCGCTGGCGGCGATGCGCAGCACGTCCTCCCGGGTATGGCCGGTCAGGGGCACCACGTCCGTGACCACCGGCTTGCCGTGGGTCAGGGTGCCCGTCTTGTCGAAGGCCATGATGTCCAGGTCCGCCATCTTCTCCAGATAGGCCCCGCCCTTGAAGAGCACACCGCCCCGGGCCGCGGCGGCGATGGCGCTGAGGATGCTGGCCGGGGTGCTGATGATCAGGGCGCAGGGGCTGGCCACCACCAGCAGGGTCATGGCCCGGTAGATGGTGCGGCTGAAGGGCTCGTCGATGAAGAGCCAGGGGATGAGGATGGCCAGGATGGTGGCCCCGACCACGGCCAGGGTGTAGGGCTGGCTGAAGCGGTCGATGAAGCGCTGGGTGGGGGCCGCGTCCTCCTGGGCCTCCTCCACCAGCTCGATGATCTTGCTCAGGGTGCTTTCCGAGGCCAGCTTGGTGGTCCGCACCTCCAGGGCCCCCTCGCCGTTGATGGTGCCGGAGTAGACCTCGTCCCCGGGCGTCTTGTAGACGGGCACGCTCTCCCCGGTGATGGGGCTCTGGTCCACCGTGCTGGTCCCCTTGACCACCACGCCGTCCACTGGGAAGCGCTCCCCGGGTTTGACCAGCACCACATCCCCCACCTGGAGGGACTCCACCGGCACCTCCACCACCGTGCCGTTGCGGCGCAGCAGGGCCGTCTCTGGCCGCAGCTCCACCAGCTCCTCGATGGCCTGGCGGGTGCGATCCATGGCGAACTCTTCCAGGGCCCCGCTCAACGTGAAGAGGAAGAGAAGCAGGGCGCCTTCCTCCCACTCACCGATGGCCGCGGCTCCCAGGGCGGCGGTGATCATCAGGAAGTCGATGTTCAGCTCCCCGTTGCGGGCGTCCTCGATGGTGCCCATGAGGCCGGTGTAGCCCCCGGCTGCGAAGGCCACGATGGCCGAGAGGGTTACCGCCCAGTCCGGCAGGACGCCGGTGACCGAGCCGCCGAGCCAGCCCACCAGCAGGGCCACCAGGGTGATGGCCGCCAGCACCAGGGCGTAGTTCTGCCTCCAAAGCCCCTGGATCGCGTCCAGTGGGTTCATCCGTTTCGATCGTTTCTCCGCCAGCACGGATTCCATGGGTTGTGTGGTCATGCTACCTGCGTCTCCTTCGTGCGTCTGATGCTTGGAATTGAGAGGTCATTTGTCCTGGAGTTGCTGGCGGATCTCCGCCCGCTTCTGAGCCTGGCACTCCGGGCAGAAGCCCAGGATCTCCATCTTTTTCGTCACCGGCTGGAAGCCCGTCTCCGCGCGGATGGCCGCCAGCAGCTGGTCCTCCGCCTCCGGTTCCCCTTCGTAGTCGAAGACCCGGTGGCAGCGCAGGCAGACCAGATTGATGTGGGGTGCCGGATCCGTCTCGTAGCGGGTCTGCTCGTTGCCCGCGTCGATGGGCACGATGGCGCCCACATCCCGCAGGGCGTTGAGGGTGTTGTAGACCGTGGCCAGGCTGATCTCCGGGTGCTCCTGGGCCACCCCTTCGTAGACCTGGTAGGGGGTGGGGTGCTCCCGGGTCTGGGCCAGGTACTCGCAGATGGCCCGGCGCTGGCCGGTGATGCGGTGCCCGCTCTGTTTCAGCGCGGTGAGGAAGCGCTCTTTCTTGTCCATGGACGATCGGTTTCCTTGATATTCCGGGAATATTTTAGAACGATTCTAATTAACTGCCAGGCTCATTGTAGCACAGCCACTGGGCCCTGTCAACTACTTTAGAATGATTCTAGCTGTTTTTGAGGGAAATCAACCGGTGGTGCGCCAAAATGCGCTTGGCAGTATAATGACCGGGTCGTGCCTCTGGGGCGACGGAGGCCTGGGGGCTCCACCATCACGTCACGGGGAAAGGGAGGAAGAACGCATGCGGGAGAATCGGTTGCGACGGATCTGGGAGGCCGGGGGGACGGTCCTGAACGGCTGGCTGCAGCTGAACAGCCCCTACGCAGCAGAGATCATGGCCCACCAGGGCTGGGACAGCCTCACCATCGACATGCAGCACGGCCCAGTGGACTACCGGGACACCCTGGCCATGTTGCCGGCCATCTCCACCACAGAGACGGTGCCCCTGGCTCGGGTGCCCTGGAACGAGCCGGGCATCGTCATGCAGATGCTGGACGCGGGCTGCTACGGGATCATCTGCCCCATGGTCAACAGCCGGGAGGAGGCCCAGGCCTTCGTGGGGGCCTGCCGCTATCCGCCCCTGGGCTATCGCAGCTATGGCCCCAACCGGGCCCGACTCTACGCGGGACCCGACTACCCGGAGCGGGCCAACGAGACAGTGGTCACCATGGCCATGATCGAGACCGCAGCGGCCCTGGAGAACCTGGACGGCATCCTCAGCGTGCCCGGCCTGGACGCCATCTACGTGGGGCCGGCGGACCTGAGCCAGAGCCTGGGGCTGATCCCGCCGGCCGGGCTGGCCCACCCCACCATCCTGGACGCGCTGCGGCGGATCCTGGAGGCCGCGGATCGGCATGGCATCGTGCCTGGCATCCACACCGGCTCTGTGGAGGAGGCCCAGGCCATGCAGGAGCTGGGCTTCCGCTTCTGCACCATCTTGTCCGATGCAGGGCTGCTAGGCCGGGTCGCAGCCCAGGTGGTGGCCGGGTTCAAGGAGGGCGCCGAGGGGGTGGAGTCCAGCGGAGGGCCGTACTAAGAGCCGGGCGAGAGACTCCCTCCGCCACGCGAAAATCGCCCGCCGTCTCCGTGACAGCGGGCGATTGTTGGGTCTGGCTCAGGCGCTACCGGGCGTCGCCTAGTTCTGGACCACGATGGTGACCCGGCAGGGGGGCGGGTAGTTGCCCGTCTGGTCCACCACCGTGAGCTGGACGGTGTAGGTGCCGTTGGCCACCGCG
>WGCB01000151.1 GCA_015494005.1 Caldilineaceae bacterium | reverse complement strand
TCAGATGTGTATAAGAGACAGGGACTGAGGGGGCAGCCGTAGGGGCGGTTTTGAACCGCCCTGTCCGCCTCTGCCTGTCCCTACAGCGGTTGGACGCATCTCGCCGATCGAAAACACGCAGCGGTGTTCGTTCAATTGTGCGGTTGCAAACCGCACCTACAGGAGCTGACGGTGCAGCCGTAGGGGCGGTTTTGAACCGCCCTGTCCACCTCTGCCTGGCCCTACAGCGGTTGGACGCATCTCGCCGATCGAAGACACGCAGCGGGGTTCGTTCAATCGTGCGGTTGCAAACCGCACCTACAGGAACTGACGGCGCAGCCGTAGGGCTCGCCAATCGAAAACACGCAGCAGCAGGGCGCAAGGGAGGTCGAACTGGCTTCCTTTGCGCCTTTGCTGACCCTGGAGGAACGTTGGCCCTGGCCAGCGAGAGGAGGAACCCATGGCTGTGCGAGTGGGGAACAAAGTGCAGGCCCAGGTGACCCGGGTGGAGGTGGGCGGGACGGTCCGCACCCGGCGGGACTACCTGGCCGCGGAGGAGCCCATGGAGATCCGCCTGCGGGCCGGGGGGCAGCAGCGCACCGTGGCGGTGACCATGCGCACCCCGGGCCAGGACTTCGAGCTGGCCGCGGGGTTTCTCTTCGCGGAGGGGGTGGTGACGGCCCGGGAGCAGATCCAGCAGATCCGCTACTGCGTGGACCCGGACGTGGAGCCGGAGCAGCGCTACAACATCGTCACCGTCTGGCTCGACATGCCGGAGCTGCCGGAGCTGGCCACCCTGGAGCGCCACTTCTTCACTACCAGCGCCTGCGGGGTCTGCGGCAAGGCCACTCTAGAGGTCCTGGAGATGCGGGGTTGCCCCGTCCTGCCCCCGGGCCCCCAGGTGACGCCCGAGGACCTCTGCTGTCTGCCCCAGCGCATGCGCCAGGAGCAGCCCCTCTTCGACCGCACAGGTGGGCTCCACGCGGCCGGCCTCTTCGATCCCCAGGGGCGGCTCCTGGCCGTGCGGGAGGACGTGGGGCGGCACAACGCGGTGGACAAGCTCATCGGCTGGGCCCTGATGCAGAAGCGGCTGCCCCTGCACGACGCCATCCTCATGGTCAGCGGCCGGGCCTCCTACGAGATCCTGCAGAAGAGCATCGTGGCCGGCCTGCCCATGGTCTGCGCCGTCTCCGCGCCCAGCAACCTGGCCCTGGCCCTGGCCCAGCAGTTTCGGGTCACCCTGGTGGGCTTCCTGCGGGGACGACGGTTCAACATCTACCACGATGTGGGGAGGATCGGGTTGGAACGCAATGCGTGAGGCATGAGGCGCGATGAGACTGGAGATTGGGAGATGGGAGAGCGCATCTCGGGCCGACCGGTCTCCCGTCCAGCGCAAACAGTGAGCAGCAGACGAAAGACACCAGGCAGAATCCTCCAATCCACCAATCCTCCAATCCACCAATTCTCCAATCCACCAATTCTCCAATCCACCAATTCTCCAGCCCCAATCTCTAATCTCCCAATCTCCAATCTCCCGATTTCTAATCTCCCCACCCCACCATTTGGCCTATGCAGACTTGGGTCCTCCCGGCCGATATCCTGTATCGAGGGGCGCGCAGCTGGGCCGCCCCCCGCCGGAGAGGAGCCCATCCATGAACGACTACCTGCCCATCATCCTGGCCCTGGCCAGCTTCACATTGATCATCTTCTGGCGTTCACGGGTCCACCGCGTCCCAGAGAAAAGCCAGGCCACGGCCCTGCCCTACCGCAAGCGGCCCTACCTCTTCAGCAAGGCGGAGCGCTCCTTCTACGAGGTGCTGCTCCGGGCCGCGCCGGCGGAGACAAAGCTCTTTACCAAGGTGCGCATGGCCGACCTGATCCAGGTGCGCCCGGGTGTCCGTGGCCGGCGAGGTCACCAGAACCGGATCAACTGCAAGCACGTGGACTTCGTCCTCTGCACCCGGGACACTCTGTCGCCGATCCTGGCCATCGAGCTGGACGACCGCTCCCACCGTCAGCCCGAGCGCCAGGCCCGGGACCGGTTCGTGGACGAGGCCTTCGCGGCCGCGGGGCTGCCCCTGCTGCGCATCCCGGCCCAGTACGGCTACACGGCCAGCGAGCTCCAGCAGATGATCCGGGAGAAGCTGGCGGCGGCTGGGGTGTCCCAGACCAGCGAAGGGCGGAGCCGGCCGGCCAGCCCGTACATCAACGGCAGCGTGAATGGTTCCATGAACGGCGCCCAGTCTCCGGCCTATTCCCGCTAGGGGACATGGTTGTAACCGCTGCCGCAACCGCCGGAATCGTGGCCCCGGCAGCATATCCAAACTTGCTTTCTGCCTCCTTGTAGCGCATGCACTCTCTCTCCGGTTCGGCCCCCGAGGACACGCTCCTCGGGGGCCGAGCTGTTCTACAGGGTGCCGTTCTACAGGGTGCCGTTTTACAGGGTGCTGTGAAACGGGGCAAAGAAAAAGACCTGCCAGGTTTTTTGGCCTGGCAGGTCTGCGTTCGATCGCCGACTGTTCATCCCGCAGGCGAGCCGGTTTGCACAGATGGGGCAGTGACCACTTCCCATCCGACTGGCCAGCCTGGGCTCGGCTGTGCGGCCCCTACCCAATGATGGTGCGGCTCTGCTCCCGCATGTAGAGGGGCAGGGTGTAGTAGGCGCCGATGCCCTTGCCCGTGGATCCGCTGCCCTTCCAGCCACCGAAGGCCTGGACGCCGGGCCAGGCGCCGGTGGTGGCGCCTCCGGGCCGGTTCACGTAGGTGGTGCCGGCCTGGATGTTGTCGAAGAACCAGTCGATCTCCGCTGGATCCTGGCCGTAGAAGCCCGCGGTCAGGCCGTAGATGGTGTCGTTGGCCTTGGCCATGGCCTCGTCCAGGGTCTTCACCTTGGCCATGTGCAGGATGGGCAGGAAGAGCTCCGTCTTCACCAGGAAGTGGTCCTCGGGCAGCCCTTCCACGATGGTGGGGGCCACGTAGTAGCCCTTGGCCAGCTCCCCTTCCGTGAGCACCTCCCCACCGATGAGGATGGTGCCGTCCTGGCGGGCCATCTCCACGTAGCGCTGGTACTTCTCGTAGGCTTCCTGGTGGATGACCGTGCCCATGAACACGTCCCGCCGGGTGGGATCCCCCACCTTGATGTTCCGGGTCAGCTCCAGCAGCTTCTCCTTGAAGGCGTCGTAGACCCCCTCCTGGACGTAGACCCGGGAGCAGGCGGAGCACTTCTGCCCGTCCAGGCCGAAGGCGGCTCGCATGACGCCCAGCGCGGCCACGTCCAGGTCCGCGGTGTTGGAGACGATGGTGGGGTTCTTGCCCCCCATCTCCACGATGGCCGGCCGGGGATAGGGCTTCCGCCGGGCCTTCTCCAGGACCATCATGCCCACCTCGTAGGAGCCGGTGAAGGTCCAGCCGTCCACGCCTGGGTTGTCCAGCAGCTCCTGGCCCACCTCCAGATCCGGGCCGATGACGCTGTTGAAGACGCCCGGGGGCAGCCCGGCCTCCGCGAAGAGCTCTGCAGTCTTCCAGCCGCTGAGCCGGGTCTCCGGCGCGCCCTTGAAGACCACCGTGTTCCCCGCCAGCAGGGTGGCGGCGATGGGGGCCGCAGAGAGAGCCATGGGGAAGTTGAAGGGGGAGATGACCACCCAGACGCCGTAGGGCAGGAGCACGCTGTAGTTCCGCTCCTTGGGATCGTCCGGGTTGAGCTTGCCCATCTCCACGATGTAGCCGTTGTTGCGCTCCATTTCCTTGGCGTACCAGCGCAGCAGGTCCGCGGTCTCCTCCACCTCACCCAGGGCCTCCAGGCGGCTCTTGCCCACCTCCAGGACCATGAGCGCGCTCAAGTCCAGGCTGTTGGCGCTGATGGTCTCCGCGATGTTGCGGACGATGGCCACCCGCTCCTGCCAAGGCACGTGACGCCATTCCTCCCAGGCCTTCTTGGCCGCGGCGATGGCCGCCTGGGAGTGGCTGCGATCCCCGTCCTGGGCCGTGCCCAGGAGTAGCTCCCGGTTGATGGGGCTGTAGCATTGGACCTTGCGCTCGGTGTAGACCCGCTGGCCGTCGATGAACATGGGCGCTTCCATGCCCAGCCACTCCCGCCGCACCTTCTCGAAGGCCTGGTCGAAGGCCGACTGGAGCTCCTCGTTGTCCGCGGAGAGGGTTGCGTAGGTGATCTTCATCTTCTGAGCCATACACGCCTCCTTGCGTTGCGTCAGAACGATCTACGGTTGAACGATCCAGAGTCGGCTCGCCTTTGAACCGGCTTCTGCCTCTACTATACCACCGGCTCGGGCGCTGTCAATCCTCGGGGCCTGAACGGATCTGTCCCGATGTTTCGGTGCATCCGTAGGGACAGAGCTTGCCCTGTCCGCGCTGAGGGACGGGGGCGGGCGCAGCAAGCCGCGCCCCTACGCGCCTCCGCCCCGGACCGGGATCTTCCCAAAGGAGGGGTGCATCCGTAGGGACAGGGCTTGCCCTGTCCGCGCTGAGGGACGGAGGCGGGCCCAGCAAGCCGCGCCCCGATGCACGGTCACGTGCTGGCCTTGGCCACCAGGACCGGGCAGTGGGCGAACTCGATCAC
>WGCB01000150.1 GCA_015494005.1 Caldilineaceae bacterium | reverse complement strand
GCTCCGTGCGCCCCATGGTGTCCAGCACCGTGAGGGTGTTGGCCACCACCTTGTCCAGGGCCACGTTGCCGGCCACGCAGGTCACCCCCAGGAGCTCCAGCTCCGGGGAGCGGCAGGCCAGCATGAGGGCCAGGGCATCGTCGATACCGGTGTCCACATCCAGGATGACAGGAATAGGTGACATGGGATGCTCCGAGAAAAAGGCGAGAAATGGGTGAAAAGGTCCAGACCTCACCCCACCCCCAGCCACTGACGTGGCTTTCCCTCTCCCCTCTCCACCCGTGGCGAGGGGAGAGGGTGGTGAGCTTCGCGAGCCGGGGGCGGGGTGAGGTCAAAGGGCAAGGTCCTCATGGCAGCGTGGCGATGCGCTCCCGGTAGAGGGCCCGGAAGGCCTTCGCGTCCACGTCCAGGAGCAGCTCCGTCTGGGGCGGGCGGCCGTACTGACCCCGCCAGTCGCCGATGGTCTGCCCCCGGGTGAGCTCGCCCACCGTCTCCACGTCCACGGTGACGGGCTTGCTCTGGAAGAGCTCCGGCCGGATGATGGACACGAGGGCGCTGGAGTCGTGGACGGCCATGTTAGGGTGGCCCCGCTCCCGGTAGGCCCGGATGTAGAAGCGGGTGATGTCGTAGATGAAGCGGCCGGCCCGGTTGCCCAGGTCCCGCAGGCTCTCCAGGTAGGGGTCGTCCATGCGGACCCGGGTGGTCACGTCCAGCCCGGCCATGGTGATGGGCCAACCGGCGTGGAAGACCAGCCGGGCCGCCTCGGGATCGTTGTGGACGTTGGCCTCGGCCACCGGGTTCACGTTGCCCGGGACGGTCACCGCGCCGCCCATCATCACCAGGCGACGGGCCAGGCGGGGCAGCTCCGGCTCCAGGCGCAGGGCCAGGGCGATGTTGGTCAGGGGGCCGATGGTCACCAGGGTGATCTGGCCGGGATGGGCCCGGCACTGCTCCACGATGAACTGGGCCGCGGGCTGCTCCACAGGCTGTTTGGACGGCTCGGGCACTGGGATGTCCCCCAGGCCGTTGGCGCCGTGGACGGAGGCTCCTCGGCCGTGGTAGGGGCGCACCAGGGGATTGGCCGCGCCCACCGCCACGGGGATCTCCGGCCGCTGGGCCAGCTCCAGGACCACGCAGGCGTTGCGGGCCAACATGCGCACGTTGTCGCTGTTGCCGAAGACGATGGTCAGCCCTTCCACCTGCACCTCGGGCGAGGCCAGGGCCAGGAGGATGGCCATGGAGTCGTCCACGCCCGGGTCGGTGTCGATGATGATGCGCTCGGGGGTGGCTCGTTCCGGGGATGTCTGTTCAGCCACGGGGCACGTTCTCCATGAAGGCTCGCACTTTCTCCACGCTCACCGCGCCGCCCCGGCCCTTGTCCTCGAAGGCGCCGCCCACGATGGCCCCGTCGGCCAGCTCCAGGTAGCGGGCGATGTTGTCGGCGTTGGTGTAGCCGCCGATGATCACCGGCATGTCCGGGACCGCGGCCTTGATCTGCCGCACCCAGTCCAGGGCCGTCTCCAGGTCCGGATGGGCGATGCCCACCCCGTCCGCGCCCACGAAGGCCGCGTCCTGGGCCAGGCGAGCCAGGGGCTGGTCGTTGTCGAAGTGCATGGACTTGATCTCGGCGATGAGCTGGATCTGCTGGCCGTCGATCTGGCGGCGGTAGCTGAGCACGTCGTAAGGGTCCCCGGCCACCATGCCGGAGACGGTGTAGGTGACCCCGGCCAGGATGCCGCAGCGCAGGAAGACCCCGCCGCAGAGCTTGGCGATGGCCAGGGAGGCCTTCAGGTCGTTGCGCAGGACCTGCACGCCGATGGCCAGGGTGTCCCCCACCGCGTCCGCCACGGCCCGGGTGATGTCGGTCATGGCGGCCACCACCATGGGGTCCGCCCGCTGGTTGCGGAAGACCCGGTCCCCCCGGTTCTGGATCAGGCCGGCGTGGGCCCCGCCTTCCGCCAGGGCCAGCGCGTCCTGGATCGCCTTGGCCCGGATGGCTTCGTAGTCCCCGTCCGCGCCGTAGTAGGGGGTCCCGGGCAGCGCGCCCAGGTGGATCATGCCGATGATGGGTTTGGACGTGGATGAAATGAGGGTCATGGGCGTGGGCCTTGGCAGGTGAGCATGGCGATGGGATGTCGTTGATTGGGGGATTGGGGGATTGGTTTACTGGTTGATTGGGTGACTGGAGCCAAGGGAAAGACTTCGCGAACGGGCCATCTGGTCATTCGGTCATTTCTGCATCCGCCTGTTGTCTGTCTGCCGTCTCCCTATACCTAGCTTCCAATTCCCAACTCCTAACTTCCGACTCCTCCCTCATCCCTTCAGCCCGCTCAGGGCCACACCTTGGATGAAGTAGCGCTGCAGGAGCAGGAAGAGGATGATCACCGGCATGCTGGCCACCACGCTGCCAGCGAAGATGCGTCCCCAGGCGATCTCCCGCTGGGTGATCTGGGTGGCCACGGCCACCTGGATCACCTGGAGCTCCTTCTGCCCCACGGCGATGAGGGGCCAGTAGAAGAGGTTCCAGATGAACTGGAACTCCAGCAGGCTCACGGTGAGGAGCCCCACCTTGCCGTTGGGGACGATCACGTGGCGCAGCACCTGGAGCAGGGAGGCGCCGTCGATGATGGCCGCTTCGTCCAGCTCTTTGGGGATCTCCGCGAAGAACTGGGAGAGCACGAAAATGACGAAGGGGCTGGCGTACCAGGGCAGGATCAGGGCCCAGTAGGTGTTGGCCAGGTTCAGCTCCCGCACCACGATGTAGAGGGGAACGATGGTGGCCTGCTGGGGCACGAAGAAGGTGCCCAGGACGAACATGAGCAGGACATTCTTGTAGGGGAAGTCCAGCCGGGCGAAGAAGTAGGCCCCCATGGTGTTGAAGACCAGGGAGCTCGTCACCACCGCGGTGGAGACCAGGGCTGTGTTGAAGAGGGCTCGTCCAAACTGGAAGCCCAGGGTGCGGCCCGTCTCCGACAGGCCGAAGATGTCCAGGAAGTTCTCCAGGGTCCAGTCCACGGGAATGAACGTGCGCCAGCTCAGGGGGAAGACGAACTGGAAGATCTCCCGGGTGGGGCGCAGGCTGCTGCCGATCATCCAGAGCAGGGGGGTGAGGAAGATGGCGACGATGAGCACGTAGGCCAGCAGGATGCCGATCCAGCCGATGATCTGCTGGCGGCGTTTGGCCCGGCTCATGCCTGCAGGGCGGCGGGTCAGGTCCAGGGAAGTTGTGGTGGCCATATCAGTACTCCACCTCGGAACGGAGGAAACGGATCTGGATCAGGCTGATGATGAGGATGATGACCAACAGGATCATGGAGACGGCAGCGGCGTAGCCCATGTCCTGGAAGAGGAAGCCGAGCTGGTAGATGTAGTAGACGATCACCTTGGTGGCGTCCAGAGGGCCGCCCCGGGTCATGGAGTAGACGGGGATGAAGACCTGGAAGCTGAAGATGGTCTGGGTGACCACCACGAAGAAGAGGGTGCGCCGGAGCAGGGGCAGGGTCACATGGCGGAAGAGCTGCCAGCGGTTGGCCCCGTCCACAATGGCCGCCTCGTAGAACTGGCCGGGGATGCCCTTGAGCCCGGCCACGATGAGGATGGTGCTGAAGCCCACGTCCTTCCAGATGGCCGTGGTGATGATGGAGGGCAGGGCCAGCTTGGGGTTGGTGAGGAAGATCTGCTTGGGCAGGCCGATCATGCGCAGGAAGGCGTTGAGCAGGCCCGAGTCCGCGTTGAAGATCAGGGCCCAGATCACCGACACCACCACCATGGACATGACCACCGGGGTGAAGATGATGGTGCGCATGGTGCCCATCCCCTTGCGCACCTGGTTGGTGAAGAGGGCCAGCGCCAGGGCCAGGACCATCTCCAGGGGCATCTTCACCAGCACGTAGGTGAAGGTCACCCGCAGGGACTTGTGCAGGATGGGGTCCTGCAGGGCCCGCAGGTAGTGCTCCATGCCGATCCACTCCCGGTAGCCGCCCAGGAGGCTGTACTGCCAAGTGCTGGCCCGGGCCGCCCACAGGATGGGCACGTAGCGGAAGATGGCGAAGTTGATCAGGGCCGGCAGGATGAAGAGGGCCGAGATGATGTATGTTCGTGTCTTGGAGCGTCGCATGTAGGTCCACCAGCTGGGACCTCGGGACGATTTGGGTACCACGCTCATAGGCAAGCCCCTTTTGTGGGGAGATTGGGAGATTGGGAGATTGGGAGAGACGTGTCCTGGAATCGATGTCTCCCCCAATCTCCAGTCTCCAATCTCACACTTTTACAGTCTCAGACCTTCGATCTCAGATCCCCAATCTTTGATCTTCAATCTTCGATCTTCGATTTTCCAATCTTCCAATCTTCTCTACTCGTTCCACCCCTTGTACTTGGCCACCGCCTGTTCGATGCGGATGGCGCCTTCCTTCATCTGCTCGGCCGGGTCCGCACCCGAGGCGATGTTCTGGGCCACCTCCGCGAAGACCTGCTGGTACTCGGTGTAGCCCGGCGTCTGGATGCGCGGGATGCCGAACTTCTGGAAGCCTTCCTTCACCAGCTTCTGGGGATACTCGTTGTACTCCGGCAGCTCGTTCAGGAGGTCCAGGCGAGCGGGCAGCTGGCGCAGGGCCTCGTAGTAGATCCGGGAGCCTTCCTTGCTGGAGGCGAACTTCACGAAGGCCAGGGCCTCGTCGAAGTGCTTGGTGTTGGCCGAGATGCCGTAGTGCCAGGAGCCGGTGTGGCAGAGCTGGGTCTTGAAGTAGGGGATGCCCGTCACTTCCAGGTTGAAGCCACCATCCGGGTACTGGTTGTTGATGTCACCGATGATGTTGTCCGGGAAGACCACGAAGGCCGCCTTCTTGGACTGGAAGATGTTGGGGATGGGCTCCACCGGGGTCACCTTGTACTTCAGGTGCATGTCCTGGTAGAACTGCATGGCCTCGATGGCCTCGGGCGTGTCGAAGTAGCCCTGGAAGGTCACGCCGTCCGGGGCCATGCCCATGTAGGTGGGGGAGCCCTTCTCGCCGTTGGAGCGGCGGAAGATGCCGTGCTCGTAGTCGCCGGTCCAGGTGCCCTGGCCCCAGCGAATGCCCCAGACGTCCGGTGTGCCGTCACCGTCGTTGTCCACGGTGGTCTTCTGCCAGGCGTCCAGCGCCTCTTCCATGGTCCAGGAATCGTCCAGGTTCTTGGGCGGCTGGATACCGGCGGCGTCGGTGAAGTCCCGGTTGTACCACATGAGGGAGCAGGACTGCATGAAGGGCGGGCCGTAGAAGACGCCCTTGTAGCTGCCTTCCTCGATGGACTGGGGCGCGAAGGCCGCCTTCTCCTCCTCGGTGAAGTACTCGTCCAGGGGGATGAGCACCTTGTTCCAGGCGTAGTGCTTCATGTCCGGGCCATCGGCCTGGATCAGATCCAGCTCCACGCCCGCGGCCACGGAGGTCTCGATCTTGGGGAAGAGGTCTCGGAAGGCCACGGTGTCGTACTCGATGGAGACGTAGGACCACTTGCCGCCGTCGATCTTGCGGAACTCCTCCTCGATCTTGGCGAAGGCGATGGCTTCCACCGGGTCGTTCAGCTTGAGGAACTTGAGGACCACCGGCTCCTTGCCGCCGGTCTCGGCAGCGGCCGGCGCGGCCTCCCCTTGGCCCTCTGCGGGCTGGGCCTCGGGAGCCGGCGCGGCCGGCTGGCAGGCAGCCAGCACCAGGCTCAGGATCACCAGCAGGGCCGCGGCGATCCACCAGGTGCGGTGGCGACGCAATGGATTCAACATGACAACCTCCTCGGTCAGACTGGAAAAACGCGGAAAGGTGGGTCACCAGGCCACAGGGCGCGGCGACGATACGAGAAAGGGACACACGAGACGGGGGCGCATGAGATGGGTCGGGGCCATCACCTCCTTTCGTCAGGGGCTCAAGCGATATGGGGATAATTCCGTCCAAGGGCCAGGGGGGGTGTCAGCCCTGAACGACCTTCACGTACACCTGCCGGTCCCGGGGGCCATCGAACTCGGCGAAGAGGATACTCTGGCTGCCTCCCAGCATGAGCCGGCCACCGTGGATGGGGCAGCTGACCTGCACGCCCATGAGGGTGGATTTGATGTGCCCGGCCGCGTCCGTGGGGGTGTCGAAGGTGTGGTGGAAGTCCACTCGGGTGGGCACCAGGCGGCGATACTCGGACAGGATGTCCTGGAGGGTGCCCGGGTCCATGGCCGAGTTGATGGTCAGGCCGGCGGTGGTGTGGGGGCAGTAGACGTGGCAGATGCCCTCGTCCACCCCACTGCGTCGCACCACGTCCCGCACCTGGTCCTCCAGCCGGACCAGCTCATGGCTCTGGGTTGTGCGAAACGACAGGATCTCGAACATGGGTTTGGGTGATCAGGCAATTGGGTGATCAGGAGATCGGGGCAAAACGCGTCACGGAAGTCGCCCACTCTCCCAATCTCTCGCTCTCTACTCTCTAGTGTCTCACTCTCTCTCGACCCAATCTTCGATCTTCAATCTCTCCATCTTCCTCCCCCAAAGCGCCTCCACCTCCTCCCGGCGGGCCACGTTGCGCCCGGCCCCCACATGGGAGACGGTGGCCGCGCCCACGGCGTTGGCCATCCGCCCCGCCTCCTCCAGGGGCAGGCCGTGGAGGTAGGCGTAGACGATGCCGGCGTCGAAACTGTCCCCTGCGCCCACCGGGTCCTGCACAGTGACCGGG
>WGCB01000149.1 GCA_015494005.1 Caldilineaceae bacterium | reverse complement strand
GGCGTGTCCGTGGGCCGGGCCGTGGGCGCTGGGGTGGCTGTGGGGCTCACGCCGGGATCCAGGGCGGCCTGGGCCTGGGGTTCTGGACGCTTCAGCAGGGCCAGGAGTTCCTGCCCGCCCAGCAGGTAGGCGGCTCCCAGGATGGAGAGGACCAGGAGCAGGCCCATCAGGCCAAAGATAGCGCTGTTGGGGGTGTTCTTCGGTCGCCGAGGTTCTGGGGGAGAAAATCGATGGGCCACAGGCGATGCTCCTTCGACTGGTGTTGGGGTCTCTGCTCCGATCATGATACCCTCGGCGAAACGGATCCGTCAAAGTGGGGCGGCCGGGACGAACTCCGCTCCCAAGGGGCCCACCGAAACGGCGGAGCGCCCCCCGCGTTCCCCGAGGTGGTTGCCAACAGGGACAGTGAAAAGCTATAATGGACAGGCGGCAGGCTATCGGCCGCAGCGAAGCCGTGCCCAGTTCTGTACACCGGGAGGTGTCCCATGCAAGATTTGGCCAACAACCTGCCCATCTACGTAGTTGTCGTTCTCGTCCTCCTCTGGCTGCTGCGGGCTTCCCTGCGCATCGTCAAGGAGTACGAACGGGGCGTGATCTTCCGCCTGGGCCGGGTGATCGGCGCCAAAGGCCCGGGCCTTTTCTGGATCATCCCCATCGTGGACCAGATGGTCCTGGTGGATCTGCGGGTCGTCACCCTGGACGTGCCCACCCAGGAGGCCATCACCAAGGACAACGTCACCGTGAAGGTGAACGCGGTCTGCTACTTCCGGGTGCTGGATCCGGTGGCCGCGGTGGTGAACGTCTCCAACTACCTGGTGGCCACCCAGCAGATCGCCCAGACCACCCTGCGCTCGGTCCTGGGCCAGAGCGAGCTGGACGAGCTCCTGGCCGAGCGGGACAAGATCAACCACCAGCTCCAGCAGATCATCGACGAACAGACCGAGCCCTGGGGCGTCAAGGTCAGCGTGGTGGAGGTGAAGGACGTGGAGCTGCCCCAGACCATGCAGCGAGCCATGGCCCGGCAGGCCGAGGCGGAGCGAGAGAAGCGGGCCAAGATCATCCACGCCCAGGGCGAATTCCAGGCCGCCCAGCAGCTGGCCCACGCCGCCCAGATCATGGCTGCCCAGCCAGGGGCCATGCAGCTCCGCTACCTGCAGACCCTGACGGAGATCAGCGCGGAGCACAACAGCACCATCATCTTCCCCCTGCCCGTGGACCTGCTGGCCGGCCTGGCCCATCGGACCACCCAGGAGCTGGAGACGAACTAAGATGACGGAGAGAGCAGCGGCGTCCATGCGCAACCGGACTCACCAACCCCTGGACCTGACGGTGGATCGGGAGAAGGGCGTCCTGACCATCGTCTGGGGCGACGGTCACCGCAGCACCTACCGGCTGGAGTGGCTGCGGGCCAACTGCCCCTGTGCTTCCTGCCAGGACGAGCGGCGGCAGGCCCAGGCGGATCCCCTGCGCCTGGTGAACGTTCTGCCCAGCAGCCAGGTGGCCTCCGCGGAGCTGGTGGGCAACTACGCCATCCGCTTCGTCTGGCAGGACGGCCACGGCAGCGGCATCTACGCCTTTTCCAGCCTGCGGGCCAGCTGTCCCTGCCCGGAGTGCAACGACGGCGAGCCGGATCGCCTGTTGATGGGCGAGTAGTGTTGATCGGCGAGTAGGAATCGCCACGCACGGGCCGAACTGCCCCGGTGACCCTCCCCCAGCGCCGGCGTTCGACCGTTCCACGACAAAAGGGAGCAGACATCATGAGCGGTTCCATGAAGCTTTTTCGCCTCTGGGGGATCGACGTCCAGGTGCACTGGTCGTTCCTGCTGATCCTGATCTACGGCGCCATCATCTACAGCGGCGGGCCGGCGGGTCCCCTGGTGGGCGCCCTGTACGGGATCCTGGTCATCCTGCTTCTCTTCGCCTGCGTGGTCCTCCACGAGTTCGGCCACGCCGTCACGGCCAAGTATTTCGGCATCCGGGTTCCCTACATCACCCTGCTGCCCATCGGCGGGGTGGCTCAGCTGGAACGCATGCCCAACAAACCCCTGCAGGAGTTCCTCATCGCCATTGCCGGCCCCATGGTGAACTTCGTGCTGGCTGCGCTCCTGGCGCCCCTGGCCACCCTGGCCTTCGGCCTGAAGGTGCAGAGCGGTGGCGCCGCCGCCAGCGCCCAGAGCCTCCTGGCCCAGATGCAGACCCCGGGCTTGACCGGCCTGCTCCTCTACCTGGCGGCCACCAACCTGCTCCTGGGGCTCTTCAACCTGCTGCCGGCCTTCCCCATGGACGGCGGGCGCATCCTGCGGGCCCTCCTGGCCATGTCCATGCCCTACATCCAGGCCACCCGGGTGGCGGTGGCGGTGGGGCGTTTCATGGCCATCCTCTTCGCCATCTGGGGGATCGCCGGGGGCGGCATCATGCTCCTGCTCATCGCCTTCTTCGTCTACGTGGGCGGCCAGGGAGAGCTGGAGATGACGGAGAGCCGCTATGTCCTGCGGGACATTCGGGTGAAGGAGGCCCTGACTCCGGGCGCCCAGGCCCTCTTCGTGACGGATCGCCTGGCCAAGGTGGTGGATCTGATCATGCACACCTACCAGACCGACTTCCCGATCTTCGACCTGAGCAACCGCTTCGTGGGGGTGCTGACCCGGGGGCGGCTGGTCCAGGCCCTGCGGGAGTTCGGTCCCGAGGCCCGGGTGGCGGACGTGATGATCCCCCGGGAGCAGATCCCGGTGGCCCGGCCCGAGGAGTCCCTGGCGGATGTCTGGGACCGGATGCTGGAGCAGCACAGCCGGGTGGTGGCTGTGGAGGACGGGGGCCAGTTCCTGGGGCTGATCACCATGGAGGACATCACCGAGCTGATCCAGGTGCTGGGCGCCACCATGGAGCGGGCCATGCTCCAGGAAGCCCAGAGCCCGGCCTGAGCCACCTGTCCCAGGCGATCCCCATGCCCCGCTTCCCCACGCCGGAAGGCTTCATCCATTACCAGGTCACCGGCCCGGCCCAGGCCCCGCCTTTGGTCCTGTTCCACAACTTCATGAGCACGGGGCAGGCGGCCTGGGGTCCCATGGTGGCGGAGCTGAGCCAGGCCTACCGAGTGATCCTGCCGGACCTGCCGGGTCACGGCCAGTCCCAGGGCCACCCGCCGGAGTTCAGCTACCGGGAGATGGCCCGCTGGCTGGCCTCTCTGCTGGCCCGGGAGGGCGCCCTGGAGGGTCACCTGGCCGGGGTGAGCGCCGGGGGCATGATCGCCCAGTGGCTGGTCCACCAAGGGCTGGCCCGGCCCCGCACCCTCTGCCTGGTGAGCACTACCTACAGCAACAACCCAGCCACCACCCGAGTGCCTGGGCGATGGACCACGGCCGGTTTTCGGCCCAACGAGCGTTGGCTCAAGGCCACGGCCCGGCTCCACGACCCCCACCACTACCCCGGCTACTTCCAGGAGGTGCTGCTGCCGGCCTTCCGGGGCCACACGCCGGCCAACACCATCGACCTGTCCCTGGACGACCTGCGGGAGTGGCGCTTCCCGGTCTGCATCGTCCATGGCCAGGAGGACCAGTTCTTTCCTCCCAGCATCCCGGAGCAGATGGCCCAGGCCCTGCCCGATGCCGAGCTGCACATCCTGCCCGACCAGTCCCACGGCCTGATCTTCCGTCGCCCCTGGGCTGTGAAGCGCCTGCTGCTGGACTTCCTGGCCCGGCGGGGCGGCGACGAATCCCCTGCCCCATCCAACCACTGACCCACCCCACACAGAACAGAACGGACAGATGACCATGCCTGGAATCGCACCCACTTCGGTACAGATCGCCCCCTCCATCCTCACTGCGGACTTCGGTCACCTGGCCGAGGCGGTGAAGGAAGCGGAGGAAGGGGGCGCGGATCTCATGCACTTGGACGTGATGGATGGCCACTTCGTGCCCAACATCACCTTTGGCCCCACCATCGTGGCCGCGGTGGGACAGAGCACCACCCTGCCCTTGGACGTGCACTTGATGGTGGAGGAACCTGGACCCTACCTGCCCCGGTTCGCGGAGGCCGGCGCGGACATCCTCACCGTCCATGCGGAGGCCTGCCGTCACCTGCACCGCACGGTGGAGCAGATCCTGGACCTGGGCTGTCGGGCCGGGGTGGCCCTGAACCCGGCCACGGGCATCGAGGTGGTGCGGGAGGTGCTGCCCTTCCTGGACCTGGTGCTGGTGATGAGCGTCAACCCGGGCTTCGGCGGCCAGAAGTTCATCGAGACCACCACCAGCAAGCTGCGCCGCATGCGTCGCCTCATCGCCGAGTTCAACCCCACCTGCGACCTGGAGGTGGACGGCGGCGTGGGGGTCCACAACATCGGGGAGGTGGTGCG
>WGCB01000148.1 GCA_015494005.1 Caldilineaceae bacterium | reverse complement strand
GTTCACCGGTCGGCTCATGGAGGGCCGCCGCTACGGCGAGGGGCTGCACCAGGCCATCGAGGCCAAGGAAGGGGTGAAGGTCCAGAAGGAGTCCATGACCCTGGCCACCATCACCTTCCAGAACTTCTTCCGCATGTACAACAAGCTGGCCGGCATGACCGGCACGGCCAAGACCGAGGAAGAGGAGTTCCAGAGCATCTACAACCTGGACGTGGTGGTCATCCCCACCTACAAGCCGGTGATCCGCCAGGACCATCCGGACGTGGTCTACCCCACCCAGAACGGCAAGTTCAAGGCTGTGCTGGACGAGATCGAGGAGGCCCACAAGCGGGGCCAGCCGGTGCTGGTGGGCACGGTGGCCATCGAGACCAGCGAGTACATCAGCAAGATGCTCAAGCGCCGGGGCATCCCCCACGAGGTGCTGAACGCCAAGAACCACGAGCGGGAGGCCACCATCATCGCCCAGGCCGGCAGGCCGGGCGCGGTGACCATCGCCACCAACATGGCCGGTCGCGGCGTGGACATCCTGCTGGGCGGCAACCCGGAGGGTCTGGCCCGAGACGAGCTGCGCAAGAAGGGGGTGGACCTGACCGAGATCCCTCAGCAGGCCTGGAACCACACCCTGGACATGCTGAAAAAGGGCGAGGATCCCACCCAGGTCTACAACACCGAGTGGGCCCGAGTGCTGACGGAGAAATGGCGGCAAGTGGAAAAGGACCGGGAGCTGGTCAAGGAGCTGGGCGGCCTGCACGTGGTGGGCACGGAGCGGCACGAGTCCCGGCGCATCGACAACCAGCTGCGAGGCCGGTCCGGCCGCCTGGGGGATCCAGGCAGCAGCCGCTTCTTCCTCAGCCTGGAGGACGACCTGGTCCGGCGCTTCGGCGGGGACCGGATCAAGGGGCTGATGGACCGGCTGGGCGTGGAGGAGGACCAGCCCATCGAGTCCAACATGATCAGCAAGGCCATCGAGAACGCCCAGACCAAGGTGGAGGGCCACAACTTCGACATCCGCAAGCATGTGCTCCGCTACGACGAGGTGGTGAACGAGCAGCGGGAGACCATCTACGCGGAGCGCCGCCGCATCCTCACCGAGCCCTCCCTGAAGAACACCATCCGGGAGATGATCGAGGAGGAAGTGGCGGATCTGGTGGACCACTTCACCGCGGGGGAGTTCGAGGAGAGCTGGAGCATGGAGGAGCTGGCCCAGGCCTTGGGCGGCATCTTCCCCCTGCCCAGCGACTTCGACCCCAGCCAGTGGGAGGGCCTGCGCCGGGATGAGATCCGGGAGGCGGCCATCCAGCTGGCCCTGGATGTCTACGAGGCCAAGGAGCAGGAGTACGGCGAAGAGACCATGCGCCGGGCCGAGCGGCTGATCATGCTCCAGGCGGTGGACCAGCGCTGGGTGCGTCACTTGACGGACCTGGATCGGCTGCGAGAGGGCATCGGCCTGCAGGCCATTGCCCAGGTGGATCCCCTGGTGGCCTACAAGCGGGAGGCCTTCCAGATGTACCAGGAGCTCATGAGGGACATCCGGGGTGACATCGTCAAGGCCATCCTGAGCCTGCGCATCCAACGCCAGGCGGAGCAGCCAGTGACGGCTCGCCCTATCGCCCGCAACATCCGCACCAACCGGGACGGCAACGGCAACCGTCCCAAGACGGTCCGCAAGACCGGGGTGCAGCTCAAGCGCAACGATCCCTGCTGGTGTGGCAGCGGCAAGAAGTACAAACACTGCCACATGAAGAGCGATCAACGAAAGAAAAGCCAGCCTCGCAAGCAGCCGGCAGGCCATTGATCGGTTCGGAAAAGCAAGCCCGGGGTGATCGAGAATGCACTTTTCGACCACCCCGGGCTTCCAAAAGTATTGCTTTCTCCTGTATAATGATCTAAAGTTTTTGGCCATCTGAGCCAGCCGCCTGAAAAGGTCAGGCCAAAGGCTTGCTGTGCATCCCCGCTACCACGATCCGCGACGACCGTTTTTTTCGGTTACCAAGGCATTTCCCAGAGCCATTCATTGAGCATCTGTTGACACGCAAAGTGTCCTGGCCCACGTCTACGATTTAGGCTGTACTTTCACCCCCAAAAGTGCAGTGCCCAGTTGTCCTGGCGCCCCCGGTTTCCTTTCCCAAGAGACGCTGTTGACGCCTAGGATCCAAGCTGAACGCCCGAACCGAACCATTGACCCATCGAGGAAGACGAAATCGGGAACCAGCCATGCACGTACAGAAAACGACGGGTACTGCCATCGAGGAAGAAGCCATGCCCTCTGCCTCGTCTGCGCAGAAGCAAGAACAACTTCAGACATTGATGGCTTTCTCCAACCAGCTCCTGGAAGTCCAGGACAAGGACGAGCTGCTCGCCTCGATTCTGGATTCCCTGTCCGGGCTGGTGGACTTTCAGCGAGCCAGCATCTACCAGAGTCGCGGAGAGGGCCCGACCCACCAGGTTGCCCTCGATCCGGCGCTGGAGACCGCGCCTGCCCTGCCCCAGGCGTTGATGAAACAGATCTGGGAACGCCTGAAGCAGCAGTCGATCCCACTGCTCGTCAACGATCTGAGTCATCACCCGAGTGAAGAACAGCTCCCTGCCCGCAGCCTGCTGGCCGCTCCCCTCCAGGACCAGGACGGCACCCTGGGCGTCCTCCTCCTGGAACACAGCCAGCCTCACCACTACGACGACGCCGACGTGGCGCTTCTCTGCATCTTTGTCAACTACGCCTCTTTTGCCCTGGAAAAGATGCAGCGCCAGCGACAAGACAACCACACCCAAGACCTACTGGAGGCGCTGGGGGGGGCCTGTTTCTCCACGCTGGAGCACGGCACGCCCGAGTCCCTGGCCCGCCAGATCCTGGGCATCATCGCCTCCATTTTCGGCGCCGAGCCGGCTGGGATCTACCGGATCGACCAGGACGCCCTGGTCCTCCTGGCCCAGGCCCACTACCCCGAAGTCGCCAGCCTGAAACGCATTCCGCTCTCCCAGGGTGTCACCGGCCGTTGTGCCCGCACCGGCGAGCCCCAGATCATCGGGGACGTGGGAGAGGATCCGGCGTTCATCCCCACGCTCCCGGGCATCCAGAGTGAACTCTGCGTGCCCATCTTCGTGGGCGGCAAGGTCTACGGGGTGATCAACCTGGAGTCCTTGAAGCCCCACCGCTTTGACCAGCACGATCTGCGCCTGCTCCAAATCCTGGCCAACCGGTTCAGCGCCGGCCTCCAGGACCAGTCCAGGCACAATCAGACGAAAGAGCGCCTGGCCATCGCCAACATGCTCAATGCGTCGTCTCTGGACAACCCGGAACAGACAGCGGACACCGCCCAACTGGCGCGATTTGCCCGCCAGATCCAGGACCTGACCAACGCCCAGGACGTCTACGTCTACATCTACGATCCCCAGGAAGAAACCCTGGTGGCCCGGGCCCTCACCGACACGGCGGTGATCCAGCCCGGGGAGCGCCAGAAGGCGGACGAGGGGATCGCCGGGGCCGCCTTCAGCCAGGGTGAGCCCATCACCGTGGCCGACTACTCGAACTCCCCCTTCTTCAATCCGGAATGGAGCGCCGAGGAGTGCACCGTGGGAGCCATCATGGCCGTGCCCCTGCTCGGCCAGAAAGGCCCCATCGGCGTGCTGGAGATCCACAAGAGTCGGGGGCATGTCTTCGACTCGGAAGAGATCCAGATGGTGCGCCTGCTGGCCGGACAGATCGCCACAGTGCTGGAAAACCAGCGGCTCTTCGCCCGAGAGCAGGAACGCTCTCGCCAGATGGCCATCCTGAACCAGATCACCGCGGCCGGGCTGACCAACACCGACCTGCCTTCCCTGCTGGAGACCCTGGCCAAGCATCTGGCCGCCCTCCTGAAGGCGGACGTCTGCACCATCACCCTCTGGGACGAGGAGCACCAGCGTCCTCGCATCGGGGCCACCCATGGTCTCTCCAAGCAGATCTACGACAACCTGGTGATCCAGCCCAGCGAGAACACCCTCACCAAGCATGCCCTGGAGACCCGGGCTCCGGTGGTGGTGGATGACGTCACCACCACCCCCTACCTGAACCAGCAGCTGGCCCGGGAGTTTCCTGTCAAGGCGTGCCTGGGCCTGCCCCTGGTCATCGGTGAGCGCAAGATCGGCGCCGCCCTGATCGGCTTCCAGGGAGCCCATCGCTTCACCCCGGAGGAGGTGGCCGTGGCCCAGCAGGCCGCGGACCAGGCCGCCCTGGTCATCAGCAAGGTGCGGCTCATCGAGCAGGAACGCCAGCAACGGGAGTTCGCGGAGACCCTGCTGCGCTTCTCCTACCGGCTCATGAGCATGTCCGATGTGGCCACCGCCGCGGATGCCTTCCTGAAGACGGCCCGCCAGGTGGTGGAGTACGATGCCGGCTCGGTCATGCTGCTCCTGCCCGACGACCCGTCCCAGGGGCGCATCGTGGCCACCCAGGGCTACACCAACGCAGAAGAGGCCCTGGAGCAGATCATCCCCGTGGAGCGCTACCCCTTGCTCCAACGCATCCGCCAGGATCGGGAACCGGTCTACCTGGCGGACGTGACCCGGAGCAAGGAGTGGAAGTCCGGGCGCTACCCGGACGCTCGAGAGGTGCGCTCTGTCCTGTTGGTCCCCTTCGTCTATGGCCAGCAGGACCAGGTCATCGGCGTGGCCACCCTGAAGAGCTACCGGCTCAACGCCTTCTCCCCCCAGGCCCGGCGCAACATCATGCTCCTCTGCAACCAGACCGCCAGCGCCATGCGCAACCTCTACCTCTTCCAGGAGACCCGCCACCGCCTGCGGGAGGTCTCCCTCCTGGCCGAGGTCAGCGAGCAGCTGAACCGGAGCATGGATCTCCAGGAGATCCTGCAGTCCGTCCTGGATCACATGATCGACATCCTGACCCAGGACCGCAAAGAGGAAAAGGTGAAGGGGGCCGTCATCCTGCGCCAGGGGCCCGACGACAGCCTCTACATGGCCGTGGCCCACCGTTTCTCCAAGAGGGACGTGAAGGCCTTCAACAACCGCCCCTTCTACGCCCACGAGGGAACATTCCGATACTCGATTCTGGAAGGGAAATGGGTGGAGCTGAGGAGTGAGGCGGAGGTGCGGGCCGCGGTGGCCGACCCCTTCCCCGACATGGACCTGACAGAGCTGCTCAACATCCCCTTGCGCAGCCAGGAGGATGTCATCGGCGTCATCACCATGAACCGGGTGCCCAAGGACGACAACACCCGACAGCTGCTGAGAGCCCTGGCCGATCTGGCCGGCGCGGCCATCCAGAAAGTGCAACTCCTGAACCAGGCCCGCAGCCAGGCCAAGGAGCTCATGGCCACCTACGAGACCCTCCAGGAGATGGATCGCCTGCGGGAGGAGTTCATCCAGAGCATCACCCACGACCTCCGGGCGCCCCTCACCTTCATCCGGGGCTACGCGGAGCTCATGCTGGAGGAGATGCTGGGTCCCCTGACGGACGAGCAGAAAGAGGCCCTGGAGGTCATCCAGGAGCGCACGGACACCCTGGCCAACCTGATCAGCGACATGCTGGACGCCAAGCAGCTGGACCTCCAGCCCCTGAAGGAGGAGCCGATCTGCCTGGAGGACGTGGCCTATCGGGCGGTGCGCAGCGCGCTCATGGCCGCCCAGAAGGCAGGCATCGACATGGTGCTGGATGTGGAGAACGAGCGCAATTTGGTCCTGGGGGACGAGCGACGCCTGGGACAGGTCTTCGACAACCTGATCAGCAACGCCATCAAGTACAGCCCCAACGGCGGGGTGATCCACGTGGACGTCTACCGCAAGGGGACTCGGGTCATCAGCGCCATCACGGACACGGGCATGGGCATCCCCGCGGAGGATCTGGACCACATCTGGGAGCGGTACTACCGGGTGAAGGGCTCCGCTGCCCAGATCAGTGGCACGGGCCTGGGCCTGGCCAACGTGCGCCGCATCATCGAGGCCCACGGCGGCCGCATCTGGGTGGACAGCAGCCCGGAAGGCACCACCTTCACCTTCGAGCTCCCCCTCCACGGCACCGCCTGACCCCGCTTCCCCTCACGCCCGGACGGCCAGCAGGAAGGCCGTTCGGCTTCCCCACACCACTTCCCGGTTGGACAACTGAGCGAAGAAGAGCTTCCGCACGGCCTGGATCTCCTCCGGCGAGAGCTGCTCCGCCAGGTAGCGGGCGTAGCTCCAGCGGGGCTCCTCCTGGAGGGCAAACCAGCGCTCCAGGAGCTCCCGAGTGATGCGCAGGGAGCGGCACCCCTCCTCTGTCTCCACCTTGAACCCGCTGAGCAGCCCCTGTTCCTGGAGCTGGGCCAGGGCCTGGCGCAGCTGCTCCTCGCCCCAGTTCAGCCGGGGGTCATCCTCCCGGACGTAGATGGCCTCCTCCGCAGCCCGGAGCCGTTCCGCCAGATCCCCGGGCAGCCGGGCCAGGTCCACCAGACGGTAGAGGCGCTGGGCGTGGCGAGGAATGAGCTCGGCCAGGGAAAGGCGGCCTCCAGGGGCCAGCAGGGAGACCAGCAGGGCCAGTTCCGCAGCCTTGTCCGGGGAGGCGGTGAGGGCATTGCGGCCCAGCACGGCATCGAAGCGCAGGGCCAGCCCGTCCTCCACCTGGGCTAGCAGGGTGGGCAGCTCTGGGATCTCGCCCTGGAGGATCACTGGGCGCTGGAGGGGCGGCAGGGATCCGGCCTGCTCCGCCAGGGCCTGTCGGGCCTGGGCCGTGCGGGCCAGCGCGTAGACGCCCCCTTCCGGCAGGCGGCGCACCAGCTCCCAGACCAGCAGGCCGCTGTCCGCGTGGACGTCCAGGGCCACCCCGTGGCGGGGCAGCTGGGCCTGGGCCACCAGGCGATCCCGCTGGGCGGCCAGCCGCTCCCCAGTCCCCGAGATGGTGCGCTGGAGCCAGCGATCCCGGGCCCGGTCCGGGGGCGAGGTGGTCAGAATCTCCCCAGGAGGCTGGCTGGCCTCCAGCATGGCGGCCAGCTGGGCCTCTCGTCGCCGAGCCACCTGCTCCTGGATGCGAGCCTCGTGCCCCTGATCCGAGGGCTGGTAGAAGATCTTGCCCTGCAGGGCGTCGGGCAGGTACTGCTGAGCCACCCAGTGCTCCCGGTAGGCATGGGGATAGAGGTAGCCTTCCCCGTGGCCGAAGCCCTCCCGGTCCCGGCTGGCGTCCCGCAGGTGGTTGGGCACCTCGCCCTCGGGCTCGTCCTTCACCGTGGCCAGGGCATCGAAGAAGGCCATGACACTGTTGGATTTGGGAGCGGTGGCCAGGTAGAGGGTGGCCTGGGCCAGGGGGAAGTTGCCCTCGGGCAGGCCCACCCGGTCGAAGGACTGGGCGCAGGCCACCACCACCTGCACCGCGTTGGGATCCGCCAGCCCCACGTCCTCGCTGGCGAAGATGAGCATGCGCCGGAAGATGAAGCGGGGATCCTCGCCGGCGTAGATCATCTTGGCCAGCCAGTAGAGGGCCGCATCGGGATCGCTCCCCCGCAGGCTCTTGATGAAGGCGCTGATGGTGTCGAAATGGACGTCGCCCTCTTTGTCGTAGAGGACGGCCCGGCGCTGGATGGACTCCTCCGCGATGGGCAGGGTGATGTGGATGCGGGGCTGGCCGTCCGGGCCGGGGGCCGGCGGGGTGGTCTCCACGGCCAGCTCCAGGGCGTTGAGCAGAGCCCGGGCGTCGCCGTTGGCCACATCCACCAGGTGCTCCAGGGCCTCGGGATCGATGGCCACGTTGAGCTTGCCGTAGCCTCGCTCCGGGTCCGTCAAGGCGTGCTGGGCGATGGTGCGCAGGTGCTCCGAGGTGAGGGGCTTGAGCTGGAAGATGCGGCTGCGGCTGACCAGGGCCTTGTTCACCTCAAAGTAGGGGTTCTCCGTGGTGGCGCCGATGAAGATGACCGTGCCGTTCTCCACCCAGGGAAGCAGGGCGTCCTGCTGGGCCTTGTTGAAGCGATGCACCTCGTCCACGAAAAGGATGGTGCGCTGACCGTGGAAGGACATGCGCTCCTTGGCCGTCTCGATGGCAGCCCGGATGTCCTTCACCCCGGCCAGGACCGCGTTCAGGGCGATGAAGTGGGCCTGGGTGCTGTTGGCGATGACCCGGGCCAGGGTGGTCTTGCCCGTGCCCGGCGGCCCGTAGAAGATGAGGCTGCTCAGCTGATCCGCCTGGATGGCCCGACGCAGGAGCCGGCCCGGCCCAACGATGGCCTCCTGGCCCACGAACTCGTCCAGGGTGCGGGGACGCATGCGGGCGGCCAGGGGGGCCTCCTGCTCCATCCGCTCCTGCCGAGCCTGCTCGAAAAGATCCAAGTCGTCGTTCATGTCACCGTTCCGCTACCAGTCCAGCTCCACCAGCACCGGCCAGTGGTCCGAGGCCTCCGGTGCAGGGGGCTGGCGCCCGATCTGGGCGCTGGTTACGTGCTGGGCCAGGGGCTGGCTGACCCAGATGTAGTCGATGCGCAGGGCTGGCGCGTCCTCCTCGCCTGGGAGCATGACGCTGGCCTGGCCTGGCGCGCCCACCAGCCGGTAGGCGTCCACGTAGCCGGCCTTCTCCACCAGGGGGATGAGCCGGGGCCCGTCCGGCGGCGCCACGTGGCCCACTTTGGGATGCCGGGCCACCTCCTCCAGGGCCTCTGGATTGTCCTGGAAATCCCAGGGGCTAATGGCATTGAAGTCCCCCATGAGGATGTGAGGCCGGTTGCGATCCCGACCGGTCCAGGCCCGCAGGGAGCGGAACTGAGCCACCCGAGCGGCCTCGTCCGTGTGGTCCAGGTGGGTGACGTAGACAGTGAAGGGGCGATCCCCGGGCAGGTGGAGGCGAGCCTCCAGCAGGCCTCGCTGCTCCTTGTCCGGCGGCCCGGTCAGGTGGTGGGCGGCGCTGGCCAGGATGGGCCACCGGCTGAGCAGGGCGTTGCCGTAGCTGCGGGCGGGCAGCTCCTGGGTGGCGGGCCAGCGCAGGCAGGGACCGAAGACGAAGTGCATGTCCAGGGCCAGGGCCAGGTCCTCCAGGGAGGAGGGCTCTCCCTCATGGCCGTCCGGGTGGAAGACCTCGTTCAGCCCCACCACATCCGGGGCCAGGTCAGCCAGGACCCGGGTCACCCGAGCCAAGTTGGGCTGACCGTCCTGGTCTCGCCAGCCGTGAATATTGTAGGTCACCACGCGCATGGGGCGATCCTCCTCGAAAATGGACGAAACAGGGCAGCACAGGGCGTTTTTCGCATATTCCTAGGGCCCATCCCCAGGCATTGTACTGCCTGTTTGGACGGCTGTCAACGAAGGGGCTCCTGCCTTTTTCCGGGCCGATCCCAGGCCCTTCCATGGGAAACCCGGGGCCTCGCCTGCTGGATTTCCTGTAGGCCGATCTGTCTAGGCCCTTTTCTCAGGGTTTCGGCGTAGTACCTGAGTGCTATGGGAAATTATCCCTAGCTTATCCCCGCCTGGGGATAACTCCGCTCGCCGGGGATAGCCCTGGGGATAAGCGGGCGGAAAAGTGGATAAACAACCTTTTGAGAAGCTGGGTAAAGCCAATTGGGAGAAAACCGGCACTTTTCCAGGGTTTTGCGACAGAACAGGTGGTCTACACAGCATCTAGTGGACCCGGTTTTCCCACCCGAATTTTCTCATGGAAATCCAATTTCTATGCCCCATTTTGTGGAAAATAGTACCATGCTCCTAGGCCAAAACACCCACAAAATAGGGTTCAAAACAGGGGCAGACGCCCACATCTAGGGTGTCCAGGACTATCCCCGCCAGTTTCTCCCCATATCCCCAGCGCCTATGACTAGTACTACAAAAGAAATCCTCTTATACAAAGGAAGTGAATAAACGGTTTCTCTGCCCCG
>WGCB01000147.1 GCA_015494005.1 Caldilineaceae bacterium | reverse complement strand
TCTGCCGGGCCGTGAGGCCGAAGGGCAGGGCCGTGCCGAAGGCGGTCACCGGGCTCTTGCCCACGTAGTAGTAGGAGGCCGTGTGCCCCACAGGGCCAGCGCCTTCCTGGACCACGTTCAGCACCTCCAGGCCTGGGGCCAGCTCGCCCGCCGCCCGGGGAGTGATGCGGAACTTGCCGTTGGTCATGGCGGCCACCCGCTCCGCGAAGACCTGAGCGCCACCGTAGATGGTGTCCAGGGAGGGGGGCCAGCTGGTGGCCATCTGCCATTCCACCTCGGGCAGGGCAGAATCTTTCTCGATTTCCCTTGTTAGCTCTTCCTCTTTTGGTGTCCCGGCGGGTGCTGCGGCTGGCGCCTGACAGGCGGTGAGGCCCAGCGCGGCCGCGCCCACCGCGCCCTTGGCAGCCCATCCAAGAAATTCTCTTCGCTTCATCGCTCTTTCTCCTTTGAATTGTGTGGGGATAGAAGGGAACGGACGATAGAAATGGTGATGATAGCGGGAAACCAGGCGATTGGGGCCGGAGGGTCCGTAGCCGGAGCAGCGACCGGGCCCAAGCTGGGACAATCGAATGGACAGATGGAATCGGTGTTGACTGGGCGATCAGGCAGGGGCAGGGTGGCTGCCCTGGCAGGAATGGGGGAAATCTGGCCCCATTGTATCGGTTTCGACTTTATTGTCAAGCGCTGGACAAGCCTTGGATTCACTTGCCAGAAGCCTGGCCTGCGTGTACCATAGAAGCGCAGTTGTCAGACAACTTGGGGCCTGTCCCTCTGGCCGCCTCCACGGATCCACCGAGCGCCTTGCACCCGGGAAGGAGCAGGAAACGTGACCGCCTCCCAGCCATCACCCTCCCAAGCACCCCCGTTCATCACCGCCCTCCGCTGCCTGCGCTGCGGACGGGAGTACGCGCCCGAAGAGATCGAGTACGTCTGCTCCTGCCGACCCAACCAGGGGAGCGACCTGGGCACCCTGGACGTCCAGTACGACTACCAGGCCATCCAGCAGGCCGCGAATCCCGCCCAGATCGCCGGGGATCCGGACCCTTCCATCGGCCGCTGGTGGCCCCTGCTGCCCATCGCCCGCCGGGAGAGCCTCTCGCCCCTGGCCGTGGGGGGCACACCCCTCTTCCACGCCCGGCGCCTGGGGGAAGCCATCGGCCTGCCCCGGCTCTTCATCAAGGACGATGGGCGCAACCCCACCGCCTCCCTCAAGGACCGGGCGTCGGCCATCGCGGTGGCCCGGGCCCAGGAGGAAGGGCGGCCCATCATCGCCACGGCCAGCACGGGCAACGCGGCCGCGGCCCTGGCCGGTCAGTGCGCGGCCGCGGGCCAGGAGAACATCATCTTCGTGCCCAAGTCCGCGCCCCAGGCCAAGATCGCCCAGCTCCTCATCTACGGCAGCCGGGTCCTGGCGGTGGACGGCAGCTACGACGACGCCTTCGACCTCTGCGTGGCCGCCTGCCAGGAGTTCGGCTGGTACAACCGCAACACGGGCTACAACCCCTACATGACCGAGGGCAAGAAGACCGTCTCCTTCGAGATCGCCCAGCAGCTGGCCGGGGGCGGGGAGGCGCCCTTCCAGGCCCCGGACGCGGTCTTCGTCTCCGTGGGGGATGGGTGCATCATCGGCGGGGTGCACAAGGGGTTCAAGGACCTGCTGGCCCTGGGCTGGATCGACCACATGCCTCGCATCCACGGCGTCCAGTCCACGGGCAGCCCGGCCCTCTACCGCGCCTGGCGCCAGGGGCGGGAGCTCCCGGAGCCGGTGCAGGCCACCACCCGGGCCGACTCCATCAGCGTGGACGCCCCCCGGGATGCGGTGAAGGCCCTGAACGCGGTGCGTCGTACTGGCGGCGCCTTCCTGGCCGTGCCCGACGCCGCCATCCTGAAGGCCATGCTGCCCCTGGCTCGCCAGGCCGCGGTCTTCGCGGAGCCAGCCGGGGCCGCGGCCTACGCGGGGCTGCTCCGCGCCCTGGCCGACGGGCTGATCCAGCCCCACGAGACCGTGGTGGTCATCGTCACCGGCAGTGGGCTGAAGGATGTGAAGGCGGCCATGGAGGTCACCGGCGGGGTGACGGTCATCCCGCCTACACTGGAGGCCGTGCGAGAGGCGTTGAAAGCGTGAGAAGCCCGATCTCGTTCACGGCTTCGTCTCCTCGTCCTCCCGCCATTCCGGCGTAAAGATGGATTCGATGGGCTGGCCGAAGAGCTCGGCGATCTTGAAGGCCAGGGGCAGGCTGGGATCGTACTTGCCCGTCTCGATGGCGTTGACCGTCTGCCGGGAGACGCCCAGCCGCTGGGCCAGCTCCGCCTGGGACCAGCCCCGCTCCGCCCGGAGGACCCGCAGTCGGTTTTTCATGCGTATCTCCGTGAGACGACGAAGGCGGCCACGCCCCAGAAGGCGATCAGCATGGGGAAGATCCAGACCCAGGAGAGGCAGGGCAGCCCGGCGCTTTCCAGGAAACCCAGGGTCAGGGTGACCATGCCGGTGGCCCCGGCCGCAAAGCCGATGGCGTTGAGCTGGATGCGCCGCTGCAGCTCGTCCATGCGGTTCAGGAAGCGCAGGAAGGCCACCAGGGCGAAGGCGATGGGGATCACCGGGGCCACGGCGATCAGCCAGCGCCAGGGCGATCCCCCCATGCGCTCCAGCAGCCAGGATGTGCCCATCACCACAACGGCGTAGACGAGCATGGCGGACAGAAACTCTCTCAGATAGCGTTTCTCAGCGGATTGCATCGTTTCCCTCCCGGAAAAAGTTGTGTGACAATGGGCTAGCTGGCGTTGAGGACGGCCAGCAGCGGAAGCAGGCCCAGCCCGACGAAGTCCAGGGCCCAGTGGGCGATGATCAGGGGCCACAGCCGGCCCAGGCGCAGATAGACCAGACCGAAAGCCAGGCCCACGGGCAGGGTCCCCAGGAAACGGGCCAGGGACATCTGGACGTCCACCAGGGGCAGGGCCGTGTGCTGGAGGGCGAAGCCCAGGCTCACCACCAGCAGGGCCGCCCAGGTCCGCCCGCCCAGGAGCCGCACCAGCCGGGGCAGCGCGTACCCCTGGTAGGTCATCTGCTCCACAAAGGCCACGCTCACCGGTAGCACCAGCAGGGACCACCAGAAGACCCAGAGGGGTGGCTGCACGAAGGCCATGTCACTGCCCAGGGCGGCCGCCTGTTCCGGATCGAAGACGCCCGGGCCGTAGACCGCCAGCATGCCCAGCAGGGCGCTCACCTGGAAGAGCAGCGCCAGGCCGATGAACAGGCCCAGCCCCAGGAGCACCTCCCGCAGCAGGCCCTCCCGGCGGAAGGGGCCCAGCAGATCCCGCAGATGGAGGCCTTCCTGCCGGGTGAAGTAGATCAGCAGGAGCAGGGCGCCCAGGTCCGCGGTGAGGGGGAAGACGAAGTTGGTCATCCCCACCGCGGCCGGCCAGGGCTGAGGATGGCCGGTCAAGCGGAAGAAGCCGTACATCGCAGCCAGGCCCGCCAGGATCAAGGGCAGGCGCACGAAGGGCATCACCAGGGGCCCCAGCCGGGCCAGGCTCCCGGGCCGGTCCACGGCCGAGGTGGAAGTGCTCTGAGCGATCATCGTTCGATAACCTCCTTGACACAAAGATGATATGCAGAATTCGTGTAAAGTGAAGACGACAGTTTGTCAAGTTTGCTTGACTTTTGCGGCTGGATTATAGCACGATGTCGCGCCCGTGTCAAGTGTGCTTGACAAATTCAACCGAAGCAGGGCGCAGGGACGCGTTGTCGGCAAGCTTTGACGGGTCCCCTAGGGGCAAGGCTTGCCTTGCCCGCCTTGCGAGGTGCCGACGCCAGTCTGGGGCCAGGGGGCTGTCCGCGAGATCCGCTTTCCAGCCCCCATCCCGAATTGTCCAGACGTTCAACCATCCGACCATCCAATCTCAGTGACCTTCTCGATCCGTGACTTCATAGAAAGGACCTTCCACCATGTCGCGACCCATCGTTCCAGGACCCACCTACGCGGAGATGCGGGATCCCATGATCCTGCCGGAGAAGCTGCGGGAGGCAGCCCGGCGCGCCCTCCACGAGGACGAGCTCAACCCCCTGAACCTCTTCAACATCAACTGGAAGAACACCGGCGCCCAGGTGGAGCGCATCGTCCTGCCCAAGGCGCTGACCGGCGTGCGGGCCAACATCATCGTCCTCAGCGGACGCCACTTCCCCTCCGGCAGCATGAAGGTGGGCCCGGCCTACGTCACCCTGGCCGAGGAGGAGGCCCTGAACGGCCTGCGCCCCGGGGACAAGACGGTCATCGGACCCAGCACGGGCAACTTCGGCATCGGCACCGCCTACATCAGCAAGCTCAAGGGCTACCGGGCCGTGGTGGTCATGCCCGACAACATGAGCAAGGAGCGCTACGAGCGCATCCGCAAGTACGGCGGCGACCTGGACCTGACCCCCGGCACCGAGTCGGACGTGATCCTGACCCTGGAGCGCACCCACAGCGAGTACGTGAGCAAGCCGGACGAGTATGTGGTCCTGGCCCAGTTCGAGCTCCTGCCCAACTACCGCTTCCACCGCCACGTCACCGGGGACGCGGTGGTCCAGGCTGCCCGGGACGTGGGCCACGGCAAGGTGACCGCCTTCGTCAGCGCGCCGGGCAGCGCCGGCACCCTGGCCGCGGGGGACTACGTGAAGAGCCTCTGGCCGGACAGCAAGATTGTGGTCCTGGAGCCCCGGGAGTGCCCCACCCTCTACAATGGGGGCCAGGGCCAGCACCGCATCGAGGGCATCGGCGACAAGATGGTGACCCTGATCCACAACGTCTTCAACTCGGACCTGCTCATGCTTATCCACGACGAGGACACGGTGCGCGGCATGGAGGTGATCCAGTCTGGGACCCGGGTGCTGGTGGACCGGCTGGGCGTGCCCGAGGAGGAGGCCCACAGCCTGGTGGACAAGTTCGGTCCCAGCGGCATCTGCAACATCATCGGCGCCATCAAGACCGCCCGCTACCTGGACCTGGGGCCGGAGGACAACGTGGTCACCATCGCCACGGACAGCTACGACCGCTACCCCTCGGTCAGCCAGCAGCTCTACCAGCGCATAGGCGGCAAGCCCGACGACGAGCAGCTGGAGCTCTGGGCCAAGGCCGTCTTCCTGGGCGGCAGCCTGGGCGAGATCGTGGAGCTGGACGCCCAGCAGCACGCCCGGCTCCAGCGCATGAAAGAGGAGCTCTGGACCCGCTTCGGCTACTCCCCGAGCACCATCCGTCACATGGCCAGCCAGGACTTCTGGGACGAGGAGTACGCCAAGATCCAGGAGATCGATCCCCTGATCGAGGAAGTGCGCGGGCCTCTACCTTTGGAGTGAGTTTGCCCGAGTAGAGAGACCTGAACCCACCCCATGCGCCGACTATCCTGGCTTGTCCTGGCCACTCTCATCGCCCTCTGGGCCCAGCAGCTCCTCCGCAACCCGGACGTGGAGGCGGGCATCGCCCTGCGGGATGGACTGCTCCTCTCCCTCCTGGCCGGCCTGCTCTTCGCGAGCCAGGCCACACCCCCGCCCCGCTCCAGGACCCAGCCGGCGCCCAGCCCTTGGCCCCTCACCGGACGGGTGCTCTTCGCCGCGGGGATCCTCCTGGGGCTGACCGGCGCCCTGCTCCTGGCCCGGGGCGCGGACCAGGGCGCCAGCCTGGCCCTGCCCGGCCTGCTCTGGCTCCTGGGACTGCTGCTCCTGGGCGCGGGCGCCCACTGGCCAGGACCCGCCACCCGCTACCCGCCGCCCAGCGCCCGATGGAGCGTGGACGCGGCCGGGCGCTTCGTGCGCATGGCCCTCCAAGGACAGTGGCAGGCTCAGGCCCCGGACCCCCTCGCCCTCAGCCCCCGCACCGTCACCCTGGCCCTGGCCGGGATCACCCTCCTGGCTGGGGCCCTGCGCCTCTGGAAGGCCGCCACCCTGCCCCCAGGGTGCAGCGACCCGGAGTGCGCGGCCGGCCTCCAGGCCCTGACCTGGTCCCTGCAGCCCTCCCTGACCGGCCTGCTCACCAACCCCAGCCCGGCCTTCACCCTGCTCCTGGGGGGGCTGGCCCGCCTCACCGAGCCCGGGTTCGGCGTCCTGCGCTGGACGGCCGGGCTCCTGGGCCTGGCCACCGTGCCCCTGGCCTACGCGGCCACTCGCCGCCTCCTGCGCCCGGCCACCGGTCTGCTCCTGGCCGCCCTCCTGGCCCTCAGCCCCTGGCACATCCGGGCCTCCCGCAGCCTCAGCCCGGAGTTGCTCCTGGCCCTGCTCCTCTTCCTGCTCTTCTGGCTCCTCTCCCGAGCCCGGGACCAGGGCGG
>WGCB01000146.1 GCA_015494005.1 Caldilineaceae bacterium | reverse complement strand
GGGTTGGGCCGCGGGAGGCACCGCGGCCCAACCCACTCTGAACGAAGCCCTCACAGCCCTGGAGGCCCTGCCATGACCGCCCACCCCGTCACCTACCTGGACCAGATCGTGGCCGCGCAGCAGGCGGGCCGGGCCCTGGGCATCCCGTCCATCTGCTCGGCCAACCCCTGGGTCATCCGGGCCACCCTCCTGCACGGCCTGGAGCGGGACGAGCCGGTGCTCATCGAGTCCACCTGCAATCAGGTCAACCAGTTCGGCGGCTACACGGGCATGACCCCAGTCAACTTCGTGGAGTTCGTGGCGGAGATGGCCCGGGAAGTGGGCTTCCCCAGGGAACGGCTCCTCCTGGGCGGGGACCACCTGGGGCCCAATCTCTGGCAGGAGGAGCCAGCCAGGAAGGCCATGGAGAAAGCCCGGGCCCTAGTGGCCGCCTACACCGAGTGTGGCTACACGAAGCTCCACCTGGACGCCAGCATGCGCTGCGGGGACGACGATCCGGGCCGCCCTTTGCCCACGGAGGTCATCGCCCGGCGCGCGGCAGCCCTGGCCCAGGTGGCCGAGGAGACCCACCGCCGCCTGGGCTTGCCCACGCCTCCGCCCCGCTACGTCATCGGCACGGAGGTGCCCATCCCCGGCGGCGCTCAGCAGCCCGAGGAGGGCGTGGCCGTCACCCCGCCGGCGGAGGTGGCGGAGACCATCCAGGTGACCCGGGAGGCTTTCCTGGCCCTGGGGCTACACGATGCCTGGGAGCGGGTGGTGGCGGTGGTGGTCCAGCCCGGAGTGGAGTTTGGCCACGACACGGTCTTCCCCTACGACCCGGCCCGGGCCGCGCCCCTGGCCCGTTTCATGGAGAGCCAGGCCGGCCTGGTCTACGAGGCCCACTCCACCGACTACCAGACCGTCTCCGCCCTGGCGGCCCTGGTCCGGGACCACTTCGCCATCCTCAAAGTAGGGCCGGCCCTCACCTTCGCCCTGCGGGAGGGCATCTTCGCCCTGGCCATGATGGAGGAGGAACTGCTCCCGGCCTGGGGCGGGGGCGATCCGTCCCGGATCCGGGAGGTGCTGGAGGAGGCCATGCTGACCCACCCCCAGCATTGGCGCAGGTACTATCCCGGCTCAGAGGAGGAGCAGCGCCTGGCCCGGCGCTACAGCTTCAGCGACCGCATCCGCTACTACTGGCCAGCGCCGCCGGTGCAGGCCGCCCTGGACCGGCTTCTGGAGAACCTCTCCGCCAGGCCCATCCCCTTGCCCCTGCTCAGCCAGTTCCTGCCCAAA
Organism: Caldilineaceae bacterium; assembly: GCA_015494005.1. Classification (GTDB taxonomy): domain Bacteria; phylum Chloroflexota; class Anaerolineae; order Caldilineales; family Caldilineaceae; genus S144-5. The sequence continues at coordinate 9,976 of WGCB01000146.1, read as the reverse complement.
CAGTACCGGCGCATTCAGGAAGGGCGGCTGGCCAACCACCCCCAGGCCCTGCTTCTGGACAAGGTCCAGGCCGTCCTGGAGGAGTATGCCCAGGCCTGCAGTGGCCAGGGCTAGAGGAAGCAGTGGCTGATCCCACCTACCCTTCTCCCTGCTTCTCGGGTATAATGTCGGACCATGAGCACCGATCTGCGGCGGAAGATCCTCTGGTCCTTGATCCTGGCCTTGGCCATCTACGTGGCCCTGGTCATCTACGGTGATTGGCAGGCCCTCACCCGCACCCTGGCCGATTTCCCCTGGAGCTGGCTGCCTGGAGTCTTCGGCCTCACCCTGGTCAACTACCTGGGGCGGCTGATCAAGTGGCACTGGTACCTGCACCTGGTGGGGGTGCCCACCCCCTGGCGGGACAGCGCCCGCATCTTCGGCGTGGGCATGATCATGGTCATGACCCCAGGCAAGGTGGGGGAATTCCTCAAGAGCTACATGGTGAAAAACGTCACCGGCGCGCCCATGCGCATCACCGCGCCGGTGATCCTGGCCGAGCGCATGACCGACGGCCTGGCCATGCTGATCCTGGCCGGCCTGGGCCTCTTCGCCTTTCCAGATCCCCGCACCCGCTGGCTGGCCGGGCTGATCCTCCTGGCCATGCTGGTCGCGGTGACGGTCATCCAGATCCGCCCCCTGGCCCTCTGGTTCCTGGGGACCGCCCGCCGCCTGCCCATGCTGCGCCGCTTTGCCACGGGCATGGCCGACTTCTACGAGAGCAGCTACACTCTCTTCCGCCCTCGCAACCTGCTCATCTCCGTGGGCATCGGCACCTTGAGCTGGCTATGCGAAGGGCTGGCCTACTACCTGGTCCTGGTGGGCCTGGGCGTCACCGCTGGGCTGGAGGCCGCCTTCATCGCCGTCTTCATCTTCAGCATCAGCACGGTGATCGGCGCGGTGGTGGCCACCCCGGGCGGCCTGGGCGGGACCGAGGGTGGGCTGGTGGCCCTGAGCGAGCAGCTCCTGGGCCTGGGACGCAGCCCCGCCACCGCGGCCGCCCTGCTGGTCCGCTTTGCCACCCTCTGGTTCGGCGTGGCCATCGGGCTGGTCAGCTTGGCCCTCTGGCCGGAGCTCCTGGCCGGTGCACCGAAAGAGAAACCCGGCGCGGAGTTGGGAGGCTGACGAGGCCAGCCGGCCTGGCCAGCTCCCATCTGCCCGTTTCCATCCCCAGGGAGGACCCACCATGTGGAAGGTCGATCTGCACGCCCACACCGTCTACAGCCGGGACTGCATGGTCCGGCCCGAGGCGCTGATCCGCCGGGCCCGGGCCATCGGCCTGGACAAGCTGGCCATCACCGAGCACAACAACCTGGCCGGTGCTCGGGCCGCCAAGGCCCTGGCCCCGGATCTGATCATCCTGGGGGAGGAGATCAAGACCACCCACGGGGAGATCATCGCCTACTTCCTCCAGGAGGAGGTGCCCCGGGGCCTCTCTCCGGAGGAGACCATCGCCCGCCTGCGGGAGCAGGGCGCGGTGATCAGCATCCCCCACCCCCTGGACTCGGTGCGCACCTCGGCCATGGGGCTGGAAAATGTGCTGCGCATCATCGACCAGGTGGACGCGCTGGAGGTGCTCAACGCCCGCTGCGTGCGTCCCAAGGACAACGAGGCGGCCGCGGCCCTGGCCCAGGAGCACGGCAAGCTGGTCACCGCGGGGAGCGACGCCCACACCCTGGCCGAGCTGGGCCGAGCCTACCTCCTCATGCCCGAGTTCGAGGACACGCCGGAGAGTTTCCTGGCCGCCCTGGCCCAGGCCCAGCCCCAGGGACGGGTCAGCCCCTTCTGGCCTCACCTGGTGAGCACCTGGGCCAAGTGGCGCAAGAAGTTTTTTCCCATCGAGTACGGCGGTCAAAAGCATCGGGCCTGACCCTTTCACCGCCAACCCACCACCCTCCATCACCATTTTTCTAGACCTGCCATGTCCATCTTCCTTGGTCTCCTGATCAGCCTGGCCGCCGCGGTGATCCCCACCCTGATCTACGCCCTGGCCTTCTACTGGGTGGACCGCTACGAGCGGGAGCCCATCTGGCTGGTGATCGTGGCCTTCCTCTGGGGAGCCATTCCGGCCATCGTGGTCAGCCTCATCGGGGAGCTGGCTATCGGCACCCCTTTCGCGACCGCGCCGGACTCCCTGGCCGGGTCCTTGATGGGCGCCGCGGTGGTGGCGCCGGTCGTGGAGGAGCTGGCCAAGGGCGCAGCCCTGTGGGCCATCTATCGCTTCTACCGCCACGAGTTCGACGGCGTCCTGGACGGGCTGATCTACGGCGCCCTCATCGGTTTCGGCTTCGCCATGACCGAAAACTTCCTCTACTTCATCGGCGCCTTCACCGAGGGCGGCCTGATCTCCCTGAGCCTGGTCATCTACCTACGCTCCATCGTCTTCGGCCTGAACCACGCCTTCTACACCGCCCTCTTCGGCATCGGCCTGGGGCTGGCCCGCCAGTCCACCTCCCGAGGAAAGGCCCGGCTGTGGGCAGGTCTCGGACTGGCCGCGGCCATGCTGGTCCACGCCCTGCACAACTTCGGGGCGGGCATCACCTCCATCAACGGGCTGGGTTTTCTGCTGAGCTTGGGGCTGGCTGCCCTGGGCGTGGGGCTCATCGGTCTGGCCATCCTCCTGGCCTGGCAGCAGGAACGGCGCTGGATCCAGGAGGAGCTGGCCGACGAGGTGGGGACGCTCCTCAGCCGGGAGGAGTACCAGGGCCTGACTCGGGGCTGGCGCCGCTCCCCCCTGCTGAACAGGCGACGGAACCCAGCCCACGCCAAGCGCCTGGGCCTGCTGGTGGAGCTGGCCTTCCGCAAGCACCGACTGCGGCGGCTGGGCCCGGAGCGGGAGCGGACCATCGAGAAGCAGGTGCAGAAGTTACGGGAGCAGATCGAGCAGGAGATGGGGCGGGCCGGCGGAGGTCCGGAGGCAGGGTAGGCGACCGGTGGGCGCCAGGATCACGTGGCCCGGCGCAGGTTGTCCCGCAGGCGACGCCGCCGCCAAACGGCCAGCAGCACGGAGCCGAACTCTGCGGAGAGCATGCCCGCCAGGATCAGCGCGCAGCCCCAGAGGACCCGTCCGGTGAGCTGCTCGCCGATGAGGACGTAGCTGGCCAGGGCGGCGAAGACCGGCTCCAGGCTGAAGATGAGGGCAGTGTGGGTGGCGGAGGTGAAGCGCTGGGCCGAGGCCTGGAAGGTAAAGGCCATGGTGGTGGCCAGCAGGCCGGTGAACGCCGCAGCGAAGAGGACGCTGCCCGTCAAGGGCGGGATGCCCTGGGGCAGCTCCGTCAGCAGGGCCAGCCCGAAGGTGGCCACAGCCACCGTGGTCACCTGGAGGGCAGCCAGCCAGGTGGCGGAAACCCGGGGGGCGTAGCGGCCCACCAGCAGGATGTGGACCGCGAAGGAGACGGCGCAGAAGAGGACCAGCAGGTCCCCAAAGCCCACGGACAGGTCCTGGTTCAGGCTGAGGAGGGCCAGGCCCACGGTGGCCAGGATCACCCCCAGGATGGCCGGGGCCTCCACCGGCTGGCGCAGGAAGAAGGCCGCCCCGATGGGCACCATGACCACGCTGGTCCCGGTGATGAAGCCGGCCTTGGCCGGGGTGGTGTAGCGCAGGCCGAAGGTCTGGAAGGCGTAGCCCGCGGCCAGGACCAGCCCGATGACCACGCCGGCCAGGACGATGCGCCGGCTGGGGCGAAACCGGGGGCGATCCCTTGGATCCTCGGGGGAGGCGGCGTGCCCCCGCCGTTTCCACCAGAGCAGGGGCAGGAAAGCCAGGGCCGCGATGCCGAAGCGCAGGGAGAGGAAGGCGAAGACCGGCCAGACCCGCACCGCGTCCTGGACCATGACGAAGGTGGCTCCCCAGACGAAGACCACCAGGAGCAGGGACAGGTCGGCCAGGAGTTGACGGCGGGTCACGAACCCAGTTCCCGTTTCACGGTGCGGAGCAGGGTGTCGGCCCGCAGGTCCGGCAGGTTGTAGCAGACCCCGCCCATAGCATCGGCCAGGGCCTGGGCCAACCCCCGGTCGAAGGCCGCGTGCTCCATGTTGATGACGATGGAGCGGACCTGGGATTGGGCGAAGAGGGAGGCCATGCGCATGGCCTCCTCCTGGGCGGGCATGCCGGTCATGCTCACGTTGCCGGCCCCGTCGGTGAGGAGGATCAGCATGGCCCGGGTCTCCGGATCCCGGCGGCGGGCGTTCTCCAGGACCTGCCAGGCGGTGTAGAGGCCATGGCTCAGAGGGGTTTTGCCGCCCACGGGCAGATCCTTCAGGGCCTTCTGGGCCAGGTCCACGCTGCCGGTGGGGGGCAGCACCACCCGGGCCTTGTCCCGCTGGAAGACGATCATCCCCACCTGGTCCCGGCGCTGGTAGGCGTCCACCAGCAGGCTGAAGATGGCCCCTTTGGTGGCCTCCATGCGCTCCGCCGCGGCCATGGACCAGCTGGCATCCACCACGAAGAGGATGAGATTGCCCGTGCGGCGCACCCGCACCTTGCGCTGCAGGTCGCTCATGCGCAGCTTCAGGGCCGTCTCCCCTTCGTCGTCCTGGCGCTGGAGCTGGTAGGGCGCGGCAGCCCGGAAGGTGGCGTCGAAGGCGATGTCCGTGGTCTTGTCCCGGGCTGGGCGGGCCTTGATGTAGCGCCCCCGCTTGCGCTCCGTGCGGCTGTAGGAGCGCTTGCCCGACTTCTCCCGGGTCATTTTGTCCAGGGGGGTGTCCAGCCGCTTGGTCTCGAAGACATCCCCCACGTTGACGGGCTTGCGGGCCCCTTTGTCGTCCCCGGGCGATGAGCTCTGCTGGGGGGAGGCGTCCGGCTCGGACAGGCCGCCCTCCCCCGACTCCGGCGAGGAGTCTACTTCTGAGTCATCGCCCTCGGGGCTTTTTTTTCATCCACCTGGGTGCTGCCAGCCTGGGCCTCCTGGGCCACGTCCTCGTCGGTGTAGGCCTGTTCCGCCTCGGCTCGGGCCTGGCGCATGCTGGCGTCCAGCTGATCCGGCTGGAGCACCGCCTCCTGGAAGGGCTGCTTCTTCATACGATGGGGCAGGGCCAGCTCCGCGGCCAGGAGGATGTCCCGGTCGGTGATGTGGTCCCGGCCGTCGAAGGCGGCCTGGGCCCGGGCTGTCTTCAGGATGACGATGTCCGCCCGGTGGCCGTCCACGTTGAAGCTGGCGGTGAGGGCGGCGATGGTGTAGAGGTCCTTCTGGGTGTAGGTCACGTCCTCGTAGGCCCGGCGGGCGGCGATGATGCGCCGGCCCATCTCCTGCTCCGCATCGGCCCACTCCTCGTAGAACTGCTGGGGATTCTGTTCGAAGGCCATGCGCCGGCGCAGGATCTCCACCCGCTCCCGGGGCTCGGTGATGCCCACCACATCCACGGCATGGGCGAAGCGGTCCAGGAGCTGGGGCCGCAGGTCCCCCTCCTCCGGGTTCATGGAGCCCACCAGGACGAAACGGGCCGGGTGTTGCACGCTGATCCCTTCCCGCTCCACCACGTTGACCCCCATGGCCGCGCTGTCCAGGAGCAGGTCCACCACATGGTCGTCCAGCAGGTTCACCTCGTCCACGTAGAGCACGCCCCGGTTGGCGGCGGCCAGGATGCCCGGCTCGAAGTGGCGCTCGCCCTTGCGGATGGCCTTCTCGATGTCCAGGGTGCCCACCACCCGGTCCTCGGTGGCGCTCACCGGCAGATCCACGAAGGGGGTGGGACGGAAGACCGTGGGCAGGGATCCGTTGGCCTCGGGCTGTCGCTGGCAGGTGGCGCAGAGCCCGGCCGGGCGGTCCGGGTGGCAGCTGAAGGGGCATCCCTCCACCGCTTCGATATCCGGCAGGAGGGCGGCCAGGGCCCGGGCCGCGGTGGACTTGGCCGTGCCCCGCTCCCCGCGGATGAGCACCCCACCGATGAGGGGATGGACCGCGTTGAGCAACAGGGCGCGCTTCATTCGCTCCTGTCCGACAATGGCTGTGAAAGGATAGGTGAGTCGCATTGTGATGATTCCCTCTTGTGAACGAGTGTGAACGAAAGCAGGTTGGAACGAGAGTGGCCAGGGCAACGTTGAGAACAGCAGGGATCCTGCGGGGTCAAACGAGGCTGAAACGCCGACTGCCACCTTCATGATACCCGCCTCCATTATACCCGACGCAAAGAGGCCGTCACAAACTGCCAGGAAGCGATGGGTGCGGCCAGGCTGAAACTTTTCCTTTTCGGCCCACGTAGTGCACAATTGAGAAAACAAGCACAGCCCGTGAAGAGAGAGACCATGAGCAATCCGGAGCAAGAGTGGCTCAGCGCGGCCCGGGCGGGGGATCGACAGGCGTTCAGCCGCCTGGTGGAGGCCTATCAGCGGCCGGTCTTCAACCTCACCTATCGCATGCTGGGCAACCGGGAGGAGGCCGAGGACGCGGCCCAGGAGACCTTCCTGCGCGCCTATGCCCGCCTGCGCCAGTACAACCCGGAGCACAAGTTCAGCACCTGGCTCTTCTCCATCGCCAACCACCACTGCATTGACCGCCTGCGAAAACGGCGGGTGATCACCCAGTCCATCGACGACTCCCCCCTGGCCTACGTGCTGGAGGGCAAAGATCCCCGGCCGGAGCAGAGCCTGCTGCAGCGGGAGGAGGCGGATGAGCTCCAGCGCCTGCTGGACCGGCTGGAGCCGGAGTACCGCACTCCCTTGATCCTGCGCTACTGGTATGAGTACAGCTACCAGGAGATCGCCACGGCCATGGGGCTGAGCCTGGCGGCAGTGAAGAGCCGACTCTTCCGAGCCCGGCAGAAACTGGCGGAGATCTACCAGCAGTCCCAGGCGTCGTCCCAGCGGAGCGACTCGGCAGGCCGGGCCACCAGCCAGCCGCCCAAAGCGCCGGCCCGATCCAAGCGCTCCGTCCTGCACATGGTCGGCCCAGATTTTTCCCAAGGTTTGAGCGAGGCAACCTCATGACCCACACTCAACACCCCAACCCCAACCTGCCGGCCGCTCCCCTGCCGGAGCACGAGCGGATGGGCCTGCTGATGTCCCTGGCCTTGGATCACATGCTGGATCCAGGAGAGCAGGAGCAGTTCGAGCAGCACCTGGCCCAGTGCCCGCCCTGCGCCCGGCAGTGGCAGCTCTGGCAGGCCGTGGACAGCCGCTTCCAGGATCCGCCGCTGATGGAGCCGCCCGCGGACTTCGCCGTCCGGCTGGAGGCTCGCCTGGCCCGCCAGGAGCGGCGACGCAATCTCTGGCTGGCCCTGGGGCTGGGTTTCCTGACCATCGGCGTGTGGGCCGCCAGCATCCTGGGCATCGGGGTGCTCCTGAGCGTCCTGGCCTACCAGTTCGTGCCCTGGGTGCCCCACCTCTTCCTGTTCGTGACGGATCTGTGGGCCGCTCTCGTGGCCTTCGGGAGCACGACCTGGCAGCTGGCGATCGGCCTCTTCAAAGCGCCATCGACCCTGCTGGCCGTTGCCGGGTACCTGCTCCTCTGCCTGCTGATCCTGGGACTGTGGACCCGCTTCCTGCACCGCAGCACGGGCGGCCTGGCTCGAGCCTAGGCAACGCGCAGTGGGGCAGGGAAACGAGGACGAAAGCCAGTTTTTGACGCCCACAAAAGCGAGGTGATGGCGTGATGCGACGAGAAAACGGTTTCGGACGATGGATCTTGGCCGCCGCAGCGGTGACCGCGATCACCCTGCTGGTGCTCTTTGCTCCCGGGCTGGCCCAGGCCACCGAGAGCACCGGCCCGGTGACCCAGCCCCGGCTTGCCGCGCCCACCGTCCAGGAGCTCAACCGCCTCCCCTTCGGCCCAGCCTCCAACGCCAGCCTGGACATCCAGATCTTCAACGAGGACCTTGTGGTGGAGTCGGGCAAGGTGATCCGGGAGGATGTGGCCGTCTACAACGGCGACGTCATCGTGCGCGCCGGGGGGAAAATCCAGGGTGACGTGGCCGTCTTCCGGGGAGACGTGGTGGTGGCCGGGGAGATCGACGGGGACCTGGCCGTCATGTCCGGGGATGTGGTGCTGAAGGACACGGCCCGGGTGACCGGGGACGTGAGCACCTTCGGCGGGGAGGTGAAGCGAGAGCCCGGCGCTTTCGTGGGGGGCAACGTGGTGGGCGGCCCTCGTTTCGATTTCCGAGGCCCCTTCCCCATCGGGCCGGAGAACGGCGTGTTCCGCTTCCGCTTTGGGGGAGGCGAAGCCCCCGGGGAAGTCCAGGTCCGCCCGCAGCTGACCCTGCTGGATCGCCTGGTTCGCTTCCTGCTGCGCCTGCTCAAAGCCGCCCTGTGGACCCTGCTCCTGGCTGGGCTGGCGGCCTTTGCCGTCTGGCTGGTCCCTTCCACCGTGGAGGCCGTCGCCCAGACCGCCCGGCAGGAGCCTGCCCTGGGCTTCGTCACCGGCCTGGTGACCATGCTGGGGACCCTCTTTGTGGCCTTCCTCCTCAGCATCACCATCTGCCTCATCCCCGCGGCCTTCCTGCTCATGGCCCTGCTGGGCGTGCTGCTCTTGGCGGGCTGGATCGTCACCGCCTACCTCCTGGGGCAGCGGCTGACCAGGGCGCTGGCCGTGCAGGTCCAGCCCATGACCAGCAGCGCCCTAGGCGCGCTCCTGCTCACCGGGGTGACGGGGTTCCTCTGGGCCGTCAGTGGATGCCTGGGCTGGCTGGCCGTGCTGCTCTTTGGCTCCCTGGGCCTGGGATCGGTGCTCGTCACCCTGGCCCGCCGCCGCTCCGGAGAGGGCGAAGGGCCTGCTGCCCCGCGACCGGAGCCTCCGACTGGCCCCATCCCCTCGGAAGAGCCCCCGGCCTCCGCTCCGGAGGACATGGAGGACGATCTGGCCCCGCCCCTGGTCACCGGGGAGGCCATCGGCCTGACGCCGGAGGAGTCGGAGCAGATGCTGGCGGCCATAGAGAAAAAGCAGCGTCGGGATGAGCTGGAGGAGCGGGGCAAGGAGGACGATTTCACCCGCATCAAGGGGATCGGCCCCACCTTCGACCAGCGGCTGAAGGCGGCCAACATGCGCCGCTTCGACGAGCTGGCGGAGATGAAACCGGAGCAGATCGCGGCCATCCTGGGCTGGCCCGAGGGGCGAGTGCGCCGGGACCGGATCATCGAGCAGGCCCGGGCCTTGGCGGAGGAGGGGTGAGCCGTCCGGCGTCAACCGCGGCGACGCCAAGACAGGGGAAAGAGAAAGAGTGACAGGCGGGCCGGATGCGAGGGTGCATCCGGCCCGATGCCGTCTTACGCAGGCAGGGCGTAGAGGTACCAGTACGACTCCCGGGGATAGACATCCTGGACCCGGTCATCCCAGATGAAGTCCGCCGGCTTGACCAGGGAGCGGATCTCCTGGTCTATCTCCGCCACCTGGCGGCGCAGCTCCGGGGAGATCTTCTCCCCAAACCAGGCCAGCAGTTCCTGGATGCGCTGGCGGTTGCGGATCTCGAAGGGGTACTCGCTGCGGCAGTAGCGGCGGTTGTCCCGGCACTCGTCCAGGAACCAGCGCAGGCTGTTCAGCCGGGTCTTGATCTCCCGCTCGGCCAGGGCCAGAGCCCGGGACTCCATGGCCCGCAAGGTGTCCTGGATAGTCTGCTTGATCTCCTCCAGGCGCTGGCGCTGCTCCGGGCTCAGCTGGTCGGCCTGGACCTCCAGCCGGTGCAGGCGAGAGAGGAGGTCCCCCAAGCTCAGCTGATAGCGCTCCTCACCGCTGGATGTCTCCACCACCAGCATGTGGTAGACATCGTCCCGTAGCAGGTAATCCTTCAACTCACCGGTCATAGCCTCCACAATGGTCAAGTCCTCGGCCGGGGTGCTCGCCAGGATGTAATTGGTCTTTGCCATTGCCCTCGCCTCCCTCACGAAACGGGTCTGTTCCTGCGGATTTCGGTCCAATTGTCGTGCGCCTAGGCGCCTTTCGGGGTAGCTGGATCTTACCCCATCAATTCTGCCGTGTCCAACCAGAGGGTCACCGGGCCGTCGTTG